>JBMNNU010000162.1:0-7189 GCA_050942695.1 Chloroflexota bacterium | reverse complement strand
GACTGGAGAGTAGTGGGCTCTCCGATCTCCCATCCTTAACTACTTGCATGAATTGATCTGCAGATCCAACACCTCGTTCTGCCAACCGCGCTGCTATCTCCTCCGAACGCCAACCTTCTGGAATTGTGACCAACGGGCTCTGTTTTATTTCGCCCTTAACCAGGATGTCCAGTATCTCACTCGGCTTCATGCTTGGAGATAGCTCGTACTCTCCTGCAGATAGATCACCTGCAACCCCTTCTATCTCGATTCTCAATCTAAACAGCAACGAGTCGGAGATCAGCCCCTCCGATTTCAACCTTTCGGCGATCTCTCCGGCAGTCTCTCCTTGCTGTATCACGAAAACTTTCTGCTCGGTTTCATCAGGATCGGCCGGGCCGTCTAATTGGGATAGGACATCGTTGAGCAAAGCTTGTGGGCTGGATACGGCTCTCCAGCCTACCATTACCAGGAAGCCGAATAACAGGATAGCTATAATAACAGTTGCTAGCCCAACGATGCCTCTAAAGCTGCTCACTGGTCCTCTTCCGATTGTAATGGGGTGTTGCTATCAAGATAAGTAAGTGGCTGGGAGGGATGAAGGCTGTCGAGATAGTTCTGTAGTATCACTGCCGCGGCTACCTCGTCAATTCCGCCTCTTTTTCCTCTGCCTCGCTTCCGGCTTCTGACAATACGCTCCGCGTCGATCGTAGAATGCCGCTCATCCCAGTACACCACCGGTACTTCGACGACCTTGGCGAGGTGGTCCGCAAAGCGCATCACCTTACGCGCCTGGGGTCCCAGTTCACCTCTGAGCGTTCTCGGCAACCCAACCACAACCCGCTCCACGGAGTGCTCTAGCACCAATTCGGCGATCCGCGCCATGTCCGTTTTTTCGGCCACTCGATGGATAGTCAACAAGGGTGATGCGATGGTCCCCGTGGGATCGCTCATAGCGACTCCTATTCGCCTATCTCCCACATCCAGGGCCAATACTCTCAATGTACGGTTCGGACCTCTACTCTGTAAGCTCTCTGGGCCCAACCCGGCCAGATTTCAGCCTTCTCAAGTTTGAGAGAGCCTTGCATCGAGGCTATCTTTTCTGCGGCTTCGTGAGTCGACAGCCCTCGCATCATCTCTACTATCTGGTCCGTATCCAACACTGCCTCGGCTCGACCGCTTACCTTGGCCTTGAGTTTGGCGGTACGCGCGCCTGCTTCGAGCACCTCAGGTGGGGAGATATTGAGCGGACTGGACAAAGCCTCGAATTCCTCCGGCACACCCTTGTTCCATTCACGCTCGGCAACGGAATTGAAATCCTGATTGGCAAAGGCTATACCACTCGCCGCCACATAAACAGTACCTCTTAGTCTGTCCCCCTCTTCATCTATCCCTTTATCGAACTCCTCACCCTCTATCTTAACCTGCAGAGAATGGGGAACAAGCGACTCTGTTTGCCTAACTCGTACCGTCAATTCAGCGAGCGACTGCGACTGAGCTTTCTGGAATAGAGCTTCCTTCAACCTGTTGCGATCATCGATCGAGATCGTCCTGGCTCTACTATCTGATCCTCCGGTCAAAGGCTGCTCGTTGATTACCGTTACGTTCCGGTATTCATCTCCCTCTATCCGGTTGATGGCCCTGGCAGGCACGTTGCCGGCCTCGCCAACCTCCACCGCTTCCACCGGAACCTTGATCGCTCCTGATGGGGTCGAAGTAGGTTGAGAGCCACCGGTAGCTGTGGTGCTGGTAGGTTGAGCAACCGCCGCTAGATTCGCATCTTCGATCGTACGAAACCTCAAACCAGAAGAGGTCATGAGAATCGTTCCGGAAGGGATAGTTACTACGCTTGGGTCGTCGCTCGAAATGGTGACTTCACCCATTGCCCGAGACTTTCCTACCTTCACATCCCCCGTGCTATACACGAAATCGGAGACGGTAAAGCGGTGCTCCATTAATCTACCGGGAATGATGGGTTCAGACGGGTCTGGGACGGCTAATCCTACATCAACTCTCATCTCAAATTCGCTTGCGATAGTCTTGGATGGTACCCTAACCGTCACCGTCATCTGCGGGATGAAAAGATAAGCTAAGACTACCAGTACCAGGCTAGTTAGCGCAACTATAACCCAACCCTGTTTGGAAAAGTTAGGGCGCATGGAGAAGATCATATAGTCCGCAAGTTTCTCCAGCCAGGAAACCGGGGATTTTCCTCTCGCGCGCTTCAGCGCTCCCAATGAGCTGAAGGCGTAGATCCCATGTTCTCTAGCCAGCCTGCGCCAGTAAGGGTTCGAGGCGATAATCGCGACTGGTAGTCCAATACGTTTTGAGAACCTTGCGATCAGTTGATAGAGAAGGACGTTGTCACCAATCCGGCAACCCGAAGCCAACACCAGAATTGGCACGCTGTTCGCAGATGTTTCTAGTTTGCCTAATACACTCTGGAGGGTATCGGAGCGCTCAATGGTGATGGGATCGATTCCCCAACGTGGCATCCGCCCTTCCTCGCATCCTGCCGCTCGGTTGTGAGCGGCGTATTATAGAGGAACGCACCCTGTGCTGTGTGGTCAATATCGTCTTTTGGCGAAGCGCTAGCCGCCAAGAGCTTGTTCTACCAGCCTCGGCACACTATCCAGGGCTGGTCGCATCTGGCGCGCGTCTTTCCCGCCGGCTTGGGCCATCTCCGGCCTTCCACCGCCTCCTCCACCCGTTTGGGCGGCAACCTGCTTGACCAGCTTAACAGCGTCGAATTTGGGGGTAATCAGCTCTTTACTGACGCTCGCCACGAAGCTAGGCCGGTCGTTCAGAACTGCACCCAGCACGATCACAGCAGGTTGTACCCGAGGTCGCAGCCAGTCGACCATTTCGCGCATTGCGTCTACGCTCTGCACTTCCACAGCCGCTGCTACCACCTTGGTGCCGGCTACCTCACTCACCTTCGCCAACAGAGCTTCCGCTTCCATTCTCGCGATTCGCGAACTGAGCCTCGCAACCTCTTTTCTAGCAGACTGCAGCTCCTCCAGGGCAGACTTAACCCGTTCGGCCGCCATTTCCGGCACAGTCCCCAACTCGGTTGCAATCAGGTCCAGTTCATCTGACCGGGAGCGAATAACCTTGAGTGCAGCTCTTCCGGCTACTATCTCGATCCTCCGGACCCCGGCCGCGACGCTTCCCTCGCTTACTATCTGAGCGATACCCAGAATACCGGTACTGGAAACGTGAGTCCCTCCACATAGCTCAAGGCTATAATCGCCGATACCTACGGTCCTGACCAGATCCCCATATTTCTCAGTGAACAGCGCAATAGCCCCAACGTTCCTGGCTTCTTCGAAGCTGCGCGTTGTCACCAACACCGGGATATTTGCCAGGATTCTTCCGTTGACCTCCGCCTCAACTGCCCGAAGGTCATCCGCCGTCAATGCCGCGTCGTGAGTAAAGTCGAAACGGGCTACTTCTGGAGAAACCAGCGATCCAGCCTGGGCTACATGGGTTCCCAATCTATCTCGAAGCGCTTTGTGCAACAGATGAGTAAGTGTGTGGTGCCGAGCGATATCCAGCCTCCGGTCGCGATCTATGCTCCCTAAAGCGGTTGATGAAAGCTCCAGGAAGCCATCTACCACTGTCCCCAGATGTAGAATTCGTCCGGCGTCGTCGTGTTGGGTATCCCGAACTTCGAATCGCCCATCGGCCGTCGAGATGATGCCGGTATCGCCAACCTGTCCGCCGGACTCGGCGTAGAAGGGCGTTCTATCGAGAAGCACTATCGCATCCGCTCCCTGGTTAATCCTGGACACCCATTTTCCGCCCTCTAACAGTCCGACGATCTGCGACTCGGTTTCCAGCTCTTCGTAACCGACGAATCGGGTCTCTTCAACCTCATCAACGGTAACCCCAGAGTCCTTGACTTCCAGCACACGACCGAATTTGGCCGAGGACCGACTCAACTGGCGTTGCCGCTCCATGGATTCTTGGAAGCCGTCATTATCCACCGACAGCCCGGCCTCCCTGGCGATCTCAGCGCTCAGCTCGCGAGGAAACCCGTAGGTATCGTACAACCGGAACATCAGATCCCCAGGAAGGGCAGTTAACCCTGCTTCTTTAGTCTCGGCTATCCACCTGTCCAACAGCCCTAACCCGGTCTGAAGTGTCCGGATGAACCTTTCCTCCTCCTGTGCGACCACCCTGCGAACGAACTGGTGCCGCTCTTTCAGCTCTGGATAAGACCCCGCCATCTGGTCTACCACAACGTCCACGATGCCGGTCAGGAAGGGCCGGTCGATACCTAGCAACCTGCCGTGGCGAACCGCTCTCCTCAGCACACGCCTCAAGACGTAACCACGGCCTTCGTTAGAAGGCAACACCCCATCAGCCGTCAGGAAGGTCATCGCTCGCCCGTGATCGGCGATAACCCGCAAAGAGAAATCCTTCTTTTCGTCTTTCCCGTAAGCTTGTCGGGAAATGCTTGCAGCCTCATCCAACACCGGCCTGAACAGGTCTGTCTCATATACAGTCTTGACACCCTGTTTAATAGCCGACATCCGCTCCAATCCGAGGCCAGTGTCGATATTCTTTCTGGGCAACGGGGTGCGAGTCCCATCGACATCCTGATAGTACTGCATGAACACCAGGTTCCAGTACTCCAGGTAGCGATTGCAATCACATCCCGGTGCGCAATCAGGCAGCCCGCAGCCCATCTCCGGCCCCATATCGAGGAATAGCTCGGAATCCGGGCCACATGGGCCAGAGTCGCCCGGCGGTCCCCAGAAGTTGTCCTCGAGATAGAATATTCGATCCTCTGGAACCCCGATCTCCAGCCAGTACCCCTTGGCTTCATCATCGGTAGGGTGAACGGTGATGTAGATCTTTTCTTTAGGTAGCTTGAGCCAATCGAGAGAGAGTTCCCAGGCGTACTGGATAGCCTCTTTCTTGAAATAGTCACCAATAGAGAAGTTGCCCAGCATCTCGAAGAAGGTCAGGTTACGTGGGTTACCGACACTGTCGATGTCGGTGGTCCGAAAACACTTCTGACACGAGGCTAGCCTCGGATGGGGGGGGACCTGGCGCCCCACCATGAAGGGGATCATCTGCTGCATTCCAGCAGTGGTGAGAAGCACGGTAGGGTCATCCCGAGGAACCAGGCTCGAACTGGGCATGATCAGATGCCCTTTAGATGCAAAGAAATCAAGAAAAGCCTTGCGAACCTCGTCTCCAGTCACGCGATACCCCCTAAACGCCGGAATCTCAGAAATCTTAACGGACACAGATCAACAGTGTCAATTTTAATGGATCATCCCTCCCGCCGAAGCCAGAGGCAGCGCATAGTTGGAAGCCTTCCGGGCCACCGAAAGACCGCTACCACCCCACGCCCAAAGGGACTAGCCGCCGCAAGCTGCGCCAAACCTCGGCCGTCGCCATAACCATGGATGTTTTGGCGAACCCAGTCTGGGAGATCTAAGATCCGAGCCTGGCCTCCAGGCTTCAACACCCTGAAAATCTCCTGCAGGCCTTTCGACGGATGCTGCCAGTGGTGGAGGGATAGGGTGCTCACGACAAGGTCGAACTGCTCGTCAGGGAAGGGTAACGATTCAACATCGCCTAGTTGAAAACGCAAACGTTCTCCCAGGCCGGCTTCCTCGGCATGCCGGGCTGCTAGCTCGATCATCGCCGGAGAGATATCGATCCCAGTAATCCGTAAGTCTGGCCCTGCCATCGCCAATCGGCAGGCTAGATGTCCCGGACCACAACCGACGTCAAGCAGATCACCCTTGCTACAGGCAACCAATATCTCCCGAGCTATGCGGTCGTATAAATCACCCAGGAATGTGGCAGACAGGAAATCGTAAAGTTCGGCAGACAAGCCGGAGAACTGCATGTTGCTCGCAGTAAGCTGCTTGAGACTGCCCCTTCTGATAACTCCGTATAGGATCGCTCCGGCAATAACACCTATTGGGATCAACCAACGCCGATTTGCCATCGTTATTCCTTTCAACCAAAGAGGGGTAGCTGCGCGGGTGCAACTTTAGAATCCCAGAACAGGCTCCTTCTATTTCGGAGCGCCACTTCTACCATCAAATGGTCTAACCCTTCTCGCCGAAGAAATTCCTTGACCGTCTTGAAGGCTACTCCCGGCGAATTGTTGGTATTGCTTAGATGTGCTAACCAGTAAAGGCGTGGGCGACCTCGAACCGTTTTGAGAATCGTCTTTGCCGCGTCGATATTGGAGAGGTGCCCACGATCCCCCAATATTCGAGCCTTGAGATGGGCAGGATATGGACCCTGTTTGAGCATATCCAGGTCGTGATTGGCCTCCAGGATCACCAGGTCGGCATTGCTGGCCCTTTCTACTGCTTCCTCAGTGGCAAAGCCCATGTCGGTGGCTAAACAGACCTTGGCGCTATCGGATTGGATCGAAAATCCCACCGGCTCGTTGGCATCATGTGGGATAGGAAACCCCTCAATCAACAGGCTTCCTACCTGTACCGGCCTGCCCCTTGTGATGCAGGTCCACTCGACGGCGTGCGCTTTGCTTGCTAGCGATCGCCAGGTCCCACCTGTGCAGATCAGTGGCGATCTAAAACGTTTTGCTAAAGCTGTCGCCGAAGAAACGTGATCCGAATGCTCGTGGCTCACCACAATACCGTCGACATGGCTGCCGCCGAGTCCTAACTGCTGCAATTCTTGGATAACGCGTCTAACGCCTAGCCCGGCTTCTACCAGAATAAGGCTATCACGTTCTTTGATGAGATAACAGTTACCAGAGCTTCCGCTGCTTAAAGACCAAACTTGCACGGTTCCTTCACAATATGGCACGGGATTTGCCTGGCGCAGGTAAGAAGAAGTAGGATAAATATACCCCCGGTCTTCTCGTTGGGCAACCAATCCACAGGAGCTGAGATTGATCGAAGCTATACAGTTCTGGAACGAACCAAACAACCTCTCCCACTGGGATTATACTATCGATCCTAACTGGGATGCTTTCTCTACCATGGTGCACTATGCATCTAACGAAGTCAGGAAAGAGGCCCCCAGTTTAACGCAGGTGTTGGGCGGACTATCGCCCCTGGACCCTGGGTTTGTCGACCTGATGAGACGCCAAGGCGTGCTGGAACGGGTGGACGTGCTCGCGTTGCACGGCTTCCCGCTCGACTGGAATCTCTGGCCAATCAACGAATGGCCGGAAAAAGTAGTAGAGATGCAGCATCTCGCAGAC
>JBMNNU010000161.1:0-7216 GCA_050942695.1 Chloroflexota bacterium | reverse complement strand
GCAGGTATAGCCGATGCGGTCCGCACTGAGCTCAAGACTAATCGCTACGATTTCAGCGCCGGAACTCTCACCCTGAGCCCGGCTCAAGCCTACGGGTGGGAGCAAGCCCGGATTCACTATCGCGGGTTGTTCACACAGGGAGACCCTGACAGGGCGCTGCCGCCGAACTTGATCCAGGAGCAGCACATGCCCGCTACGGAGCGTGCCTACGTTGCCCAGGGCGACCAGATAGACCAGATATCTTATTTCTTCCTCTGGACTGCCTGGCTCTCCACTGTTAACCGGCCGGGGCTCGAATACTCGTACACCAACAACTGGCCTTTCGACACTGCGGCCGGCAACGATCTCACCCTAGCCTCGGTGCTGTGGAGCGCGATCAGCGTGACCCTGCTGGTGCTTATCACATCGGTGATACTGTTCCTCTACTATCGCTACAGGATGTCCATGGAGGAGAGCCCGGAGGCCGCAAGGGCTCTAAAGGTGAGCAGCAAGCCGTTGACTCCTAGCCAGCGGAAGACCGCGAAGTACTTCGCAGTGGTGGTGTTGCTATTCCTGATGCAGGCGATGCTGGGAGCCCTGCTGGCCCACTACTATGTGGAGGGAGGCTCCTTTTACGGGCTCGATATCCTGGGGCTACTGCCTTTCAGTATAGCTAGAGGCTGGCACCTGCAACTGGCTATCTTCTGGGTCGCTACTGCCTGGCTGGCGCTGGGTATCTTCGTCGCGCCGTTGGTTAGCGGAAGGGAGCCCAAGCGGCAGGGGTTGCTGGTGGACCTGCTGTTCGTGGCTCTCGTCCTGGTAGTGGTCGGCAGCCTGGCCGGTGAGTGGTTGGGAGCCAAGGGATACCTGGGCAACCTCTGGTTCCTGCTGGGAAACCAGGGATGGGAGTACCTGGAGCTAGGCCGCGTCTGGCAGGTTCTGCTTGCCGCGGGGCTGGCGCTCTGGCTCTTCCTGGTATACCGGGGACTGCGGCCAGCCCTGCGGGAGGAGTCGGATAGAGGCGGCCTCACTCACCTGCTGTTCTACAGCGCCGTGGCTATACCCTTCTTCTACGGGTTCGCCTTCTTCTTCGATCCCAGCACCCATATCACCATGTCTGACTACTGGCGATGGTGGGTCATCCACCTCTGGGTGGAGGGGATGTTCGAGGTGTTCGCGGTGGTGGTCATCGGCTTCCTGCTGGTAAAGCTGGGGCTGGTTACGAAGAGGTCCACCTTGCGGGCGCTCTACTTCCAGCTTCTGATCCTGCTGGGCAGCGGGATCATAGGCACCGGGCATCACTACTACTGGATCGGTGCGCCGGAGGTGTGGATCGCCCTTGGAGCCGTCTTCTCAGCCCTGGAGGTGATCCCTCTAACCCTATTAGTGCTTGAGGCATACGGGCAGTACCGGTTGGTGACGGCGGGGGGCAAGCAGTTCCCCTATCGGGCCTCCTTCTGGTTCCTGATCGCCACGGCCTTCTGGAACTTGACGGGAGCGGGGGTGCTGGGCTTTCTGATCAACCTGCCGGTGGTCAACTACTTCGAGCACGGCTCTTTCCTGACGGCGGCCCACGGCCACGGGGCGCTGGCCGGCGTATACGGGATGCTTGCGGTCGGGCTGCTGCTCTTCGCCCTCCGCGATCTGGTCGACGCCAGCTGGTGGAACGACCGATGGCTGAAGGTCTCCTTCTGGGGGCTCAACCTGGGGCTTGCGGGGATGATCCTGGTAACCCTTCTCCCTGTCGGGCTGATGCAGGTGGGCGAGAGCTTCACCCACGGCTTCTGGGCTGCCAGGAGCTACGAGTTCTACCGGCAACCGCAGGTGCTTGCGCTGCTGTGGGCGCGTATGGTTCCCGATAGCCTGTTCATCGTGGCGGGGATCCTTCCGCTGGTCTGGTTCACCATATCTGCCTTCTTCCACCAGCGGTCGGCCTCTGAGCAGGTGGCGGCGGAGGATGATGCCGCTACAGAGCGGCAACCGGCGAAGGTAGCCTGAGCGATATTATCCTGGGAGCGAGGACCGCTGGCCCACGCTCCCAGGATGGCGGCTTTCGTCCGCCTTTCAAGTTGCCGTTATCTAAAGATGCCCCACCCGCTTGTGGCACCGGCTGCAGGCAGGTTCCGAACTGTCACCCCCCATCAGCATGCGGCTCACCATCGTTGCGTGGCATTCGACGCAGTTCTTTTCTACGGACCTCAGGCTTACGTCACGGATTCGTATCACCTGAACGTCGTGGAAGGTGAAGGCTACCGAGTGGTGGAAGCCGTTTTCGGCCTTGGTGAGATATTTACCGATCAGGTCGTGAGGGACGTGGCAATCGTTGCAGGTCACGCTACGGTGGCTGGATACGCCCCAGCTTACTAAGTTCTCTTGCATGACGTGGCAGTTGGCGCACGCAGCCGGATCATCGGAGAAGTAGGATAGCCCGCGGGCGTACCAGAAGGTATATCCCCCCAGACCGAGGAGCATGGCTGTGGCAAAAACCAGAAAGGGCAGCATCCTGCGGAGTTCAGGGTGAAGTCTTATCATTGTGTCGAACCGCCGGCCGGCGCCAGAGATGCGGAGAACATCGCGCGTCGGGCGTAGTCGATCGCCTCGCCCAGGATCCTCATCGCCTCCTGGGGACTGTGAAAGCCCATGCTGTTTTCAGCGGATACGAAATCCCACCGGATGGCGGCTCGCCTCTGAAGCTCCCTGGCCTCTTTGAGGGACTTATCGTCGGCGCCGCGAGCCATGGCGGCTGCGATGGCGTCCTGGGCTTCCAGGAGGGCCTGTTCAGCCCGCTGCTGCTGGCCGAAGGTCCGGTCCTGGATCTCGAGCACTCTCCCTCGCAGTTCATCCTCCGAGACCCGATGGCAGGGTGTGCAGCTATTGTTAAGGCTGAGCAAAGGGGATCTGATCCAGTGGTCTGTGAGCTTGACGCTGCCCTCCCGCTTGTAGGGCATGTGGCAGTCCGGACATCCAACCCCTGCCCTGGCGTGGATACCGGTCGACCAAAGCTCGAAGTCTGGGTGCTGCATCTTAACCAATGGTGCTTTTGTCTCCCCGTGGTCCCAGTCTTTGAAGCCGATCTCGTCGTAGTATGCCTCAATGTTATCGATGTTTAAGCCCTGAGCCCATGGAAACACCAGATACTTCCCATCCCCCTCGAAATAGTATTCCACGTGACACTGTGCACAGACGAAGTTTCGCATCTCCTGCCGGGTGGCCTTGGACAGGTCAACCCCCCGGCGGGCCATGGCTTCGGCAAAGGCTGGGCGAGAGATCCGGAGGGCCATGGTTTTGCTATCGTGGCAGTCGGCGCACGAAATGGCGTGCTGGGGCTGGAAGCGGTCGAGCAGTTCGGCCATCGGGGTGGAGTAGAACTGCGCCGTTCCAAGAGTATTCATCATGCTGGGTACGTTGCTGCTCTTGCAGGTGAAGCAGGTGCCGGGCTTGTCGTTTCCGAGCCTCTTGATCGCCGTGACATCCTCGATCGCCATCAGGTGCCCGCGGTCCTCGTTGTACTCAACTGAGAAGGCGTATCCTGCGAAGAGGCGCTTGAGAGCAGGATATTTTTCCAATCGGGAGAAGGGCTCAGGGCCGCCATAGCGACCCTCCGTGAGGTAGTTAACCAGTTCGGCCGTCCGGGCGGTCCGGAGGTAAGCCTCGTACTCTCCAGGGAAGTTCTGTCCCCAGATGGCGGGGTCCGCTTCGTTCTCCTGGATTTCCACCAATTTGACGTAACTATCCTGCTTAGCCTCCTGCTGTCGCTCGAATATGCTGATCAAGAATGCTGTTAGCGCTACAGTTACTACGGCTACTGCCGCAAAGCCCAAAAACAACAGTCTCCTACTCAACTGCACATCTCCGATTAAGATTATCGATATGTGGTGTACAGTGGTAATCTCGTAAAGAGGTGTTTAAACGGTAACTTCCACAACCACTAACGCATCAAGTGTACCATTTGGGGCAAAAATGAACCAGGCTGAGAAGCTCAGCCTGGTTGTTTCTGCGTCTATCAAAACCAGTTTGGTCGTGTACCAGCCAGCGATGCAGGGTATACCCTTATAACAACCTCGGTAGTGATTTAGGCCGTAGCGGTTTCTTCTTCAAGCTGATCGATCATCTGATGGTAGCGCTCGTGGACTCCGGGGCCGATGTGTTCCTGTTCGATGCGATCGAAGCCCTCGACCAGGGCTTCCTCTTCCTCGGCCGCCAGCACCTGCTCGGCCATCGGGAACAGCACCTGATCCTCCTTTTGGATATGCTGGCTCAGGAGGGCAGCGTAAGCTCTAGCGTTATCAGCCAATGTAGCCCTGGCAGCCTGATTACCCTGGCGGTATTCCTCAAGGGCATCGACCATTGCCTGGATGTACTGCCGCCCCTGTTCATGTTCTACCAGCATAACACCGATGGGGCCGTGGTCCTTCCTTACCCCGGCTTTCTCCATAGCCGGGAACAGCAGCTCCTCCTCTTTACCATGGTGGCACTTGTCGGCGAAGTTACGCAGGAAATCGAGGGAGTCCTCGAAGATCGCCGGAGATACATCTTTCCCCTCGTCCAGTCGGTCCGCGGCTCGGTTCAGCACTCGCAACACCCTCTCGACTGCTCGATGCTCCTGCTTTAGTACTGTCGTTGGTTTCATTTATCCACCTCCCGATTACTGTTGCTGGGTTTGATCTGCCATGAGCATCGCCCGTACCCAGTCCTCTTTGCAGCGACTTTTGTCACAATAGCGTGGTTGATTGCATGAGATGTGCTTATTTACGCCCAGATGAATGCCGTTCAGCACTACGGATTCTGCTGAAACTGCCGATATACAGGTATAGAGCCAAATCGATTGGTTAACTTACCCATGCAGCGGTCACTAGCTACTGGGTTTGAGGTGGGCATGGTAATGGATAGAAAAGAGGCCGATGCAGCGAATCCATCGAAATTATCGAAAAGATTTCATTCTCTAGCTGATCCCGATAACCGACGTCGTGTACTCCGCTTCGCAATACTGCGAGGCTGCGCGATTGTACCGGCAGCAAGCATCTTGTTGCTTTCTAAATATATTGTTGACCTGCAGAAGAATGTTGAGATCCTAACCTTTATGGTGATGAACACCCTAGCAATAGCATTGCTCGCATGGCAGCTATTCGAAGTGCTTCAAGAGCATCGCTGCCTTTGCATCTCGATCACCGCGTTAGCTCAGGATCAAAGAGCAAGGGTGGATGAGTTAACCAGAAGCTTGACTCAACATATCGAGGAGCTTGTTGATCGCGACCCAGTTACAGGGCTACTGAACCAGCGAGCAACCATCCAATGTGTGGAACAGGAGCTCAAGCGCGCACGAAGGACCGGACAGCAGTTTTCCATCGTTTTGATGGATATCGACGGATTCAAGCTGTTCAACGATACCTATGGGTTGGCATCAGGAGACCAGGTACTAAAGAGGATCGCATCCTTGCTGCAACAACAGGGCAGGGGTTCCGATCCCCTGGGGCGGTATGGAGGAGACGGTTTTGTGGTGATCCTCCCCAATACTGGGGTGGAAGGTGCGTTAGCCCTTGCTGAGAGGCTTAGGTCGTCTCTAGCCACATCCCCTTACGTTACCCGCGATGGGCTGGAGATCCCCTTGCGTATGAGCTTTGGGATCTCTACCTATCCCGATAACGGCCGTAAGGTCAATGAGTTGATGGAGTTCGCCGACGCCAATCTCATTCAATCCAAGCGGAAGGGTGGAGACACCATCACTGTAGAGGACAACTTCGGATTGGATTTAGGAGCTAGTGACGGGACCTTTAGCGTGCTGGATGGGCTCATCACCGCTGTGGACCATAAGGATCATTACACTCGGAAACACTCGGAAGATGTAACCAACTACAGTCTAGCGATAGGCCGAGCGATGGGGCTTTCAGAAGAGCAGTTGCAAACGCTCCGGATCGCTGGGCTTCTTCACGATGTCGGCAAGATAGCCGTACCGGATCGCATCCTACAAAAACCGGGTCGCTTGGATGCGGAGGAGTTTGAAATCATCAAACAGCATGTGGTTCTTGGTGAATTGATCATTAAAGATGTACCCAATATCTCCGAAGTGCTGGCTGCCGTTGGCTCTCACCACGAAAGAATAGATGGCAGTGGATACCCTCGGGGATTGAAAGGGGATGAGATACCCATTTTTGGTCGGATCCTGGCTGTGGCTGATGCCTACTCGGCGATGACGACCAGCCGGCCATACCACCTAGCAATGGAGCCGAAAGAGGCGCAGGCTGAGTTGTTACGGGTAGCTGGTGTTCAGCTTGATGGCAATGTAGTAGAGGCTTTCCTGAAGGTTCTTGAAACAGGCATTATAGAGTCCGATACCGTTCCTATCCGCCTCCAGGCCGGCAATTGGAACGGCAGGGCAACCTCTCTTTCACCAACAATGTCTACGGTACAAGGACGCGCAGCGCGTTTCTTGCGATCTGGATAGTCACTGGGGTTGTGCGAGCGATCTCTCCGTCCAGGTCAACAACCTGTGGTGGGTTAGCGACTATAGCGACCTTATCCGCTCTTCTGAACAAAAGGAGAGAAGGCTGTCGTCGACGGGTTACCCAGAGATCAATGGCTAGGCGAACGAGGCTCGTCCAGCTCGTTGAACGGGGTGTGTAAACCAATAGGCTGCTCTCCGCGTACTCAGATCTCGGCAAAAAGGCACTTGCAGGTGTGTGAAACTGCCCGTTTCCCACAATCACCAGGATCGTTTCTCCCTCCCAGCGTGCCTCCCCAACGGTCATCGTCACCCGAAAAGGCCTCGCACCTGCAATAGAGCGAAGGAAGGTATAGGCGTAGGCTGTTTTACCTAATCGTTGTTTCAACCAGGATGGGACCTCGGAATTCACCTGTGCTGGATAGCCTATCATGGCAGTGTGAACGAAATAATTGCCACCAGTTTCAGCCAGGTCGACGGTGTTAACCCGGCCATGGGCTACAACCCTGCAAGCGTCTTCTAGGTCGAGCGGGATCCCCAAAACCCGAGCTACCTCGTTCCCGGTACCGAAAGGGAGCAACCCCATGGTCAGGTCCGGTTTGTTAGCCAACAGGTCTACGGCTGCGGAGATCGTTCCATCCCCTCCGCCGACAACGATGGTCCGATAGCCGCTGTTTATCGCCTCTCGAATGGACTCGATCAGAGCTTGCCCGCTTGTTACCAGGTAGCTCCTTCCCACCTGGACGCCATGCCGCTCCAGTTCCCTGATAGCCCTTTCAGAAGCCCTGAGGCCAGAAC
>JBMNNU010000183.1:0-6608 GCA_050942695.1 Chloroflexota bacterium | reverse complement strand
TGGCTCCCCAGTAAAGACGCAGCGCTCGTTCAGTTGTGGTATGCCTGACTTGAAACCATATAAGACACGCTCGGCGTATTCATCCCGTTTTTTTGGTGTCTTGCTAAATGCCGGGTTTGTGAAACCTGAGTTAGGGAAAGCCACTGTTAAGAACGACACGAGAGGATCTTTAACATATTGTTTGGCCATGAAATCAGCAACCTTATCCAGGTCTGCTTCTGTAATCGAACTCAAATCACGTTTGTTTACAAAAGCTGCAATTGTAGCTATTCCAACATCGACTAAAGGATGTCCTGAATATTCGATCATTCCCCCTCCTGTCTTTAATTATCTGATGTTCATAGGCGAGCCTATTCACTGATAATCTCCGGTGTCTTTGCGAGAACAGTCGACAGTTCACCAGATACCGCCCCCACCTCCTCCCTTACCCACTCCGCGAGGTGCGCCGGCTTTATTACCCTCACCTGACGGCCAAAGCCCAGCACCCAGCGGCGCATCTCAGCCGTTATCCCGACGTGGAAGATCAGCCGCACCCGGCCGTCGGGGAGGCCCTCCACACGTTGGCCTGGGTGCCATTCCTCGTCGCGCACCCAGCGCGCAGCATCGGGCGTGAACTCCAGCACCACTTCTTCGGGCTCTCCTGCCTCGCCGCGCAACAGCCCCCAGGTATGGCCCAGGTAACCCGCTAAATCGAATCCCTCCGGCAGGGTGAAATGCTCCCCAGTCCGCGCCATGGCCTGTATCCGGTCAACCTTGAACATCCTCACCTCACGGCGGAGGTGGCACAGCCCGACCAGGTACCAGGACTTGAGGTAGGGCAGGAGGGTGTAGGGGTCGACGAGACGTTCAAGGTTCTGAGTTCTGGGTTCTGGGTTCTGAGATGGGTGAAGTGCCCCCTTACCCCGATCTTCTCCCTGTGGGATAGGGGGAGAGGTGGAGGCGCTGCGGTACGTCAGCTTGAGGCGGGCTCGTTCAGCTATCGCCAACTGAAGCTCGCGGAGGGACTCGCCCCGCGCCCCCGGATCATCGGTCGTACGGCCGAGAGCGGCGGCCAGAGGGAGTAGTTCCTGCGGAAGCAGGGCTTCTAACCGGGCGATGGCCGCCGCCAGGTCCGATTGCGAGATGCCCGGCATCTGTTTCCCCAGCCGCGCGGCCATCAAGAGGGAGAGAGCCTCGGGCAGGCTGAGAGTGAGGCCGGGTAGCACTGTAAGTCGCTCGAAGTAATAGCCACGGGCATCGCGGGACAGCGGCATGCGGAGGCCGTGGCGGATGAGATGCAGATCCTTGTCCATCTGCTTCTCGCTGACCTCGTACCATGCGGCCAGGCTGCGGCGGGTCCAGCGGTGCGGCTGGTTGGCGATCCGCAGCAGCAGGTCCACTATCCGGCGAGTGCGCCGGTACTCCTCAGGGTTTGGCATCCCGAATCTCCCGCGTTCAGCTCGAGCACAGGCGACGACAAAAACACGATTACAAGGATAGAACGGTCGCGCCTACCGGCTGGTAGGCGTTACTTTATGTCGAAACCGGCGATTTTTCCGAAAACTTGAGGCTCACACTGCTTAATCGGTAGCAGCCGGGCAATATGCAAGTAATAGTTGTGATGAGTCGAAGGCGGAAGGGATCAGCGTTGTTGTAGTATCGATGAGATAATACCACCGAAAATGGACGTCGTCTACGGGCGTCTTCTGTTTTCGAGGAAGTAGTCGTGTGGAATGGAGAAACAGCGAAGCCCCTCACCCTGGCCCTCTCCCCCAAAATGGGAGAGAGGGAGGGTTTGAGGTTACTTCTTACGGCAGGGAGTTGTTCTCCTCCTGCACCGGTCCCTGCGGCTGCTGGAGCGAGGGCACCAGCGCGGGTACGCCGACTGGCAGGGGTGTTGCGCCCGCAACCAAAGGCTCGGGAGTGAGCACCGCTACGGCACCGGGCGCGGGCATCCGCAGCTTGGTCTGGGTGCTGAGCTGTTCGACTGTGAAGCCTGTCCTATCCAGGAGGGCCTCCTCGAAGTTCTGGGGGCCCTGGGCATCCACCAGGACGTTCAGCAGCGTCAGGCCGCCCACGGGAGACATCAGGTTGATCGCAAGGTAGGCGAAGCCGAAGGCCGCGTCCCTGGTCTGCGGGGAGGCGCTGGTAAAGCTGCTGAAGTTGTCCTCGTCGCTCAGGTCCGACAGACTGGGCAGTGTGCCCTGCGCATTGAGCGTAGCCGCAGCCTGGACTCGCCGGGAGAGCGAGGGAGCACCTGGGGCGTTGGTGTAAGCGATGAACCAGGCCAAACCTTCGCGGTACCAGGAGGGGCCGGCCTCGCCCGCTCTATCTCGCTCCATCGCAAGGGCGTAGCCGTGGTAGATCGCAGCCCTCACCTCCTCCATCCAAGCCTGGGTTCCAAAGTCAGGAAGCAGGTTCACCAGGACGGCGTAACCGCCGGTCCGCTGATCCAGGACGAAGTAGGAGCGGTCTACGTTGGCTATCAATTCCAGCTCCGGAACAGTCAGAGCCTGGTCGGTAATCATGGCAAATCCGTTGGCCAGGGCATCGCCGCTGCCGAAGAGATATATGGTGGTAGGCAAGCTAGGCCTGAATGCCCACTGCTGCAGGAACTGGTTGTCCATCTGGTCGACGAAGTCCGATATCCAGTCTCCCCCCTGGATAGCCGAGAATTCGTCCGTTGCCAGGACGACAGGGATGAAGGTGCCGGGTGGGTCGTCCGCCGGAATGATCACCGGCGGAGGCGTCTGGGCGATTGCCGACCCGTTGATGGCCAGAACTGCTACCGCGACCATCAACAGGCTGAGCAGGGTACGTCTCATCTAGTGGTCCTCCGTTAACTGATTGCAGGTTGCCCCGGTGGGTCGTCTACTCCGGGTGTGTGAACGGGCAGGTGGCGCCGCAGTCTGCGGCCGACTCCGAAACCCCACGGACGCTTGTACGAGCATCTTTCGTACCTCTTTTTTCACTGCTCGGCATGGTTCACACAAACAGCCAAATCGTGTAACAGTCCAATGCTTCTGGTAGCGAACTATGCTGCAACAGATAGGCATTAGCTAATTTTTTGTAATCGTTTTTCCTTTGACCGCCCTCAATCCGCAATGCTATACTCGGTTCAGAACAGGGGTGATGAAGCCTTGGCGGTGATGATTGCCGTCAACGGAGCCCCAGAGAGTGAAGATTGCTCGCGACCAGCCATTCCCGGCAGGTCGCCACACCCTCTCGCGGCCTCCTTCCCGGCAAATCTCCTACCGGCTTATCCCACTGTAAGGCGCTTTCCTTGGCCTTGGCTTATCGATAGCGCGGCCTGTGTAGTTGAAAGCGACCGGACACCGAAAACCGGGTTGAGAGGTGATTGCCGGCAATGTTGGAAAGCTACGGGCCAATAGCCGTCTTCCTGGCTATCGCGGTCATCTTCCCCCTTATCCCCATCGGGCTGGCTAAGCTCCTCGCTCCACGGAAGAGACTTCCCCACAAAGACGATGTTTACGAGTGCGGCATGGAGGCTATCGGGTCGGCCAACGTCCAGTTCAAGGCCCAGTTCTATCTCTTCGCCCTGATCTTCGTGATCTTCGACGTGGAGGCGGTCTTTTTGCTTCCCTGGGCTGTGGCCTATCGCCAGTTGGGGTTGTTCGCGCTGGTGGAGATGCTGATCTTTATAGGGTTTCTGTTGGTGGGGCTGGTTTACGCGTGGCGCAAGGGCGCACTGGAGTGGAAATAAAATGACAAGGAATTTGGGGACACCCCAAAGCCCCGCCATGGGGCTGCGCCCCCTGGGCCCCGCTTTTAGCCCGGCCCTGCAGGGCCGAGAGGATAGTACCTTAGAGGACACCCAAAACTCGGTCGGGCGCTGCGCCCTGGACCCGCCTTTGGAGGATGATGTACCGGAAGAGGTGCGCGGCAACATCCTGCTGGCGAAGCTGGACGACCTGATCAACTGGTCTCGGAAATCGTCATTGTGGCCGCTGGGCTTTGGGCTGGCCTGCTGCGCGATAGAGATGATCTCCGCAGCAGCCTCCCGATTCGATCTCGCCCGCTTCGGCGCGGAGGTGTTCCGCCCGTCCCCGCGCCAGGCCGACCTGATGATCATCGCGGGGACGGTGACGACCCGGATGGCACCGGCGGTGCGCCGTGTTTACGACCAGATGGCGGAGCCGAAATATGTGATCGCGATGGGTAGCTGCGCTTCATCTGGTGGCCCTTTCAAGGGATCCTGCAGCGTGGTGCCGGGGGTAGACCAGATCGTGCCGGTGGACGTCTACATTCCGGGCTGCCCGCCCAGGCCGGACTCGCTGCTGTACGGACTGATGAAGCTGCAGAAGAAGATAGAGAAAGAATCAAATTTGAGCAGACGGATAAATGGCAAAGGATAACGATGTGCTCTCCGAGGTGCGCCGAGCGATAGAGGGGGTAGCCCCGGACCTGGAATATAAACCGTTCCAGGATCGGCTGGAGGTGCTGCTGCCCGCCGGGCGATTGGTGGAGATAAGCAGGGTGCTACGGGACGACCTGGGTTTTGCGATGCTCACGAGCATCACGGCTGTGGACTGGGAGGACCGCTTCGAGCTTGTCTACCACCTGCAAAAGCTGGACTCGCCATACTATCTGGTCCTGCGCTGCACGCTGCCGCACGAGGAGCCGAGGGCCCCCACCCTCGTCCATCTGTGGGCGGGCGCGGACTTCCAGGAGCGGGAGATCTACGATCTGATGGGCATCGTTTTCACCGACCATCCGAACCTCAAACGGATACTGCTGGACGACGATTTTCCAGGGCATCCTTTGCGAAAGGATTTCCAGCCGGACCCGGATTACGTGCTTGTGCGGCACCTCAGGGTGCCCGGCTACTCCGGGCCCCAAGGGAGGTTCTCCGATGAATAGGGAGCGGGTCCAGAGGGGCGGACCCCACCCCCTGCCCCTCCCCCACAGGGAGAGGGGAGAGGAACGGGGGCCAGTGGGTGCAGCCCTATGGCGGGTTTGGGGTGTTCTCAATAACTTCATTTCTATGGAGATTGCTCCATGAGCGAGATAACGCTGCACAAGGAGCAAACTATCACCACCTTCCCGTGGGACTCGTGCGACGGCACGCTGGTGGTGAACTTCGGGCCGCAGCATCCGAGCACCCACGGCGTATTCCGCCTGATGCTCGAGCTGGAGGGGGAGACGATCGTAGGTGCAACGCCGGTGATGGGCTACCTGCACAGGTCGATCGAGAAGCTGTCGGAATCGCGCAGCTATCTCCAGTGCGTCCCCTTTACCGACCGGCTGGACTACCTGGCCCCGCTATCGGCCAACCTGGCCTATGCGCTGGCGGTGGAGAAGCTGGCCGGGATCGAGGTGCCGGAGCGGGCGGAGTACATCCGGGTGATCATGGTGGAGCTGAACCGGATCGCGAGCCACTGTATGGCCGTGGGATCGCTGGCTAACGATGCTGGGGCGTTCTACACCCCCTTCCTTTATACATTCAGGGATCGAGAGAAGATCCTGGACCTGTTCGAGATAGCCAGCGGGCAGAGGATGACTCCCAGCTACATCCGCTTTGGAGGGGTGAGCAGGGATCTTCCTGAGAGGTTCGTGCCGATGTGCCGGTGGCTGATGGATGAGATGCCCCGCAACATCGACGAGTACGAGCGGATGCTCACCACGAACGAGATCTTCCTGGCGAGAACGCGCGATATCGGTGTGCTATCGCCGGACATGGCTGTGAACTACAGCGTGACGGGGCCGGTGCTGAGGGCGAGCGGGGTTGGCTACGACCTGCGAAAGGTGGAGCCGAACGGCTTGTACCAGCGGTTCGACTTCGATATTCCCGTTGGCGACCGGGGCGACAGTTACGATCGCTACCTGGTGAGGATCCGGGAGATGCGGGAGAGCGTGAAGATCGTGCAGCAGGCTTTGCGCGATCTGCCGGGGGGCGATGTGCGGGCGCAGTTGCCTAAGGTGCTGAGGCCGCCCAAGGGGGATGCTTACGCGCAGGTGGAGAGTCCCAAGGGGGTCCTGGGGTTCTACCTGGTGAGCGACGGCGGGCCGAAGCCCTACCGGCTGAAGATTCGGGCGCCCAGCTTCATCAACCTGACGGCGTTGAAGCCGCTGCTGATCGGCCACAAGGTTGCGGACGCGATCGTGATCCTGGGGAGCTTCGACATCATCTTGGGCGAGGTGGACAGGTAGGAGGCGGGGACGGGGGGACGGACCCCACCCCCGGCCCCTCCCTCATATGGAGAGGGGTACGAGGGACGGACCCCACCCCCGGCCCCATAGGGAGAGGGGAGAGAGGTACGGACCCCACCCCCTGGCATCTCCCCCACGGGGAGAGGGGTGCGAGGACGGACCCCACCCCCAACCCCTCCCCCACGGGGAGAGGGGAGATACCCAGCACTCAGAACCCAGAACCCAGAACCCAGAACCGTCCTCAGGACGCAGGACTCAGGACTCAGGACCTAAATAATGGAGATAGTAAACAACCTCTTCGGGATAATAAATGACACGATAGCCGCCCTCCTATCCGGTTTTTTGCCGGATTGGGTGGTCGAGGCGGTGAAGGCCGCGCTTGCGGTGGTCACGGCGTTGCTGTTCCTGATAGGGGTGGTGATGAGCCAGACCTACCTGGACCGGCGGGTGATCGCCCG
>JBMNNU010000221.1:0-5504 GCA_050942695.1 Chloroflexota bacterium | reverse complement strand
TCCAATGCCATCATTGCATAGAAAGCGGCTGTTCCGTAGTGGTTGGAGTTATTCACCGTGACCATGCCGACGCCCATAGACTCGGCTTTCTCCAAGGCTTTCCTCATGCCGTAGGTACCAACCACCTGCCCGAGGCCGTTCTGGCCATCAAAAGCGGCAGTGGTCTCCGACTCGGAGATGATGGCTCCGGCGGCTTTGCCGTTGATCAATCCTTGGCGGACCCTCTCGACGTAGATGGGCAGGCGGGTGACCCCGTGGGTATCGACGCCGCGCAGGTTGGATGATAGCAGGTTGTCGGCTACCATCTGCGCGTGTTCCTTCGGGACCTCCGCTTTTTCCAGCACTGCCACGCAAAATGCGGAGAGCTGAGCAGGATTGAAGCGTTTTCCGGTGTCTTCCATGGAATGAACCTCCAATCGGTGATATGGATGAGAGTTCGGAAATGGCGCAACGTATCAGGGTAGCTAGCGAGATAATACCCAGTTGCCAGGCTATCATAGCACGCTATCACTGGTATGATCAAAACATCGGAGTCGGGAGGGGTGCTCCCTATTCGGTCGCAGTGAGGCTTTCTCCTGCAAACCAAAGGGGGCATGCAGTGGAGGACATTTGACTAGGTACTTAGGACAACAAATGTTGGTTATGCGCAGGTGTCAGCGCCTACCTATTCGATTCCACATAAGCTAAGGGTATGTCAAAAGGCCCGACGTTGATATGACGTCGGGCCTTGAAGCGCTACTAGTTAAGGACGGCAGTGGCCTCGATCTCGATGAGCATCCTTTCGTCCACCAAGCGAGATACCTCGACCATGGTGGAAGCAGGAGGATCCTTCGGGAAGTACTCTCGACGCACCTCGTGAATCGCGGCGAAATCTGCCATGTTTCTGACATACACTGTCACCCGCACCACATCTTCCAGGGTGGCGCCGCCCTCACGGAGAATAGCTTTCATATTCTCGAGAATCAGGCGGGTCTGGGACTTAACGTCGCCAGGATGCATTACCTCACCCGATGGGCCACGAGAGGTTAGCCCCGACACGAAGATTATCTTTTTCGGGTTGTCTATCGATGTGGCCTGGGAAAACACCCCTACTGGAGGGGGGAGACCAGGGCTGGTCAGTATCTGCTTGGTCATTGTTTACTCCTTTGATCTACTGATGGTCTCGGTGAATTAATCTCGGTGCCCTGCCGCCACCAGATTAGTCGCCAAATATAAACGGCTCCAACTTGCCTTGTGCTGCTATATACCCTTCACGGCCTATTTATTTTGAAGGAGACTCGGACCGAGCTACATCCATTAACGACTTGAGCAGCTCCTCGTACTCAGTCCAGAATTTTTCATAGTCTTCCGGACCAAGGTAGCGAGCGACAAACCCTAGCTCTTCTAGCTTCTGTTGGTGCTCCGGTGAGGCAGCGCCCTTCTTCATAGCTGCAGCCAACACGTCCACAACGTCTTTGGGGGTTCCGGCTGGAGCAGCTAGGCCACCGGCCCCAGCAAGCGAGACATTGTAGCCCTGGGCTTCCATTGTCTTTACGCCCGGCAACGCTTTGAACTCTTCCTTTTCAAGCACTGCAAGGACGCGGATCGCCCCGCCCTTATACTGAGGGAGCATACTTGAAATGCTGGCGCAAGCGACGTCCACGTGACCACCCATGACTGCCGTCACAGACTCGGCGTCACCGTTGAACTGCACCGATGCCCAGTCCACGCCCATCTCTCTCTGAAGCAGTAGGCCGGCGAGATGCGGAGTGGTGAGTATCCCAGCGGTAGCGATTTTGATGCCCCCAGGATTCTCCTTCGATGCTTTTACAAGATCATCTACGGTCTCATATGGGCTGTCGGATTTTACTGTGATGGCCAAGGGGAAGACCTGCTGCAAGCCAATCGGCACAAAGTCTTGCCTTGAATAGGTTGCCTGCTTCTCAGGGTCCAGGTAGTTAGTCACCGCGGACGCGAAGTTGATATATGCCAGCGTGTACCCGTCTGGCTTAGCGTTGGCGACCTCGGTATATGCCACCATACCGGCGGCACCAGGTTTGTTTACGATCTGAATTGGGGTGTTAAGCTCCTTCTCCATTAGCGGAGCGAGCGAGCGAAAGGCTATATCTGCGGCCCCTCCTGGCGCATAGGGGACCACTGTTGTGATGGAGCGCCCCTTCTCCGGCCAATCAGCTTTCTTCTCAGCTTCTGCCGGTTGCTCAGTCGCCGCCTGGGCGGTAGGTGCAGCGGAAGCTGCGGTGGGCGCAGCAGGTTTGGACGTGGCCGGAGCGGCGGTGGGAGCGGGCGGCGGGGCCGATTGACATGCCACTGCCACCAGGGCTACTAGAGCCAAGGCCAGGATAACCAGTAATCGCGGATTCCTCGTCATGACAATGTTCACCTCTTTTGCTAGATCGCAAGATGCGATTGATTCGAGCCCGAATCCTTATCAGCGTGGCGGCAGCGCTTACGGAGAAAGGCCATTGATTGAGGGTGTATTTAGAAGCAGCGTATGGCACCGTGGAAAACTTCGCAACTCCATAGGATCCGGTAGGCGACAATGTACCATTTATTTTTCATTGCTGTCAATAGTGCGACGGTTGTCCGGCTGTCTTATAAGGTTTTCTCAAAGGTGTCCAAGGATATGTAATGGATAAGCGGATATGGCCTCGGAGCGAGCGATCATCTGGTCCTTGGGATGCCACTGGTTGTAGTGGCTCCGAAGCAGGTAGACAGCGGAGTTGCGAAGTAGGCTATTGATTTCCTCCACACTCCTGGTACATAGCGTGCCAGTTTACATCCCTGGATCAGTCGCGCTAGTAAAGGCGCCCCGATTGAGCTAAGGGGGTTTTCTATCGATGTCACCCGCCGGTTCGAAAAGAGCCCAGTCGTCCGAAACAGAGCGTCTATATGACGCTATCGGCCGTGTTGCACTGGAAATGGCTAGCTCTCTCGATTGGGATGCGGCCGTCGCTTCGGCGCTTAGTGTTGCCGAGACCGCTCTTGAGGCCGACGCCGCGGTGCTGTGGCAGACCAAGGGCCAAGAACAACTGCTTCACCTTGTGGCGAGTCGGGGGATACCGGAGAAAGGGTTGGATACCGTCATCGAACTCCCATTCGACGCCAACTTCTACGCAGCCAAGGCCGTGCAGTCCGCTTCCATCCAGGTAGTAGACGAGATTCAAAAGCTCCCGCCTGATGAAATTCTGGCTAACTATTGGCACAGTCTTGGCTTTCGCAGCCTTGTGGCCTTGCCGCTCTACGCACGAGGCCAGATAGTCGGATCGATGGCTTACCTGACCTGTATACCCCGCAGCTACAGTAAGGCAGAGCTGCAGGCTATCAGCACCATTGCGCATATCATGGGCACGGAGCTGGCAAACGCCAAGCAGCACTCTATGCTGGAGGTGAGAAGAGCCGAGCTCGCCACCATCATCGAGAATATGGACGAGGCTATATTGGTAGTTGACCCGAACCTTCGCATCAGGCAGGCCAACAGGCAAATGCAGACCATACTGGGGTTGCGCTCCCCCAAGGACCTCCCGTCTACCATCCAGGAGATGCTTCGCTTCAAACCTCGGACTACGGACGGTCGGCTTTTCGACATCA
The DNA here is from genome assembly GCA_050942695.1 of Chloroflexota bacterium. GTDB lineage: Bacteria > Chloroflexota > UBA6077 > UBA6077 > UBA6077 > JBMNNU01. The sequence goes on along the minus strand of JBMNNU010000221.1, from coordinate 1,916 downwards.
ACGAGCTTCCAGCTATGAGGACTGTCCGAGGGGAAAGATTGGTTGAAGAGGAGTTCCAAATCGATGCGGATGATGGTTGCACAAGGCTCCTCTCGGTGAATGGTGGTCCGATCAGGGACAAAGATGGCAACATTATCCTGGGTGCACTGCTGTACAGGGACGAAACTGAGCGTAAGCAATTAGAGAAAGAGCGAGAAGAGCTGCTGAGGCAATTGCAAGCATCGAATGAACAGTTGTCCGAGGCGAACCTGAGGGAGCGACGAGCCTTGGAGGATGCCCGGCGACGAACGGCCGAGCGAGACGCCATTATCGCATCGATCGTCGACGGGGTAATCATCTTCAACCCTAAAGGGGAGATATTGGGCATGAACCCGGCGGCCCAACGAATGCTGGGCATACCGAAAGAGGAATTTCATTTAAAAAACCACCTGGAGCTGCTGAAGCTGTTTCAATTAGAGACGCCCGAGGGGAAGCATCTCTCCTTGGAAGAGCTTCCTAGCTTGAGGGCTCTACGCGGGGAGACTTTACGAAGCGTTGTGATCAACATACACACCCTCGATGGAAGGCTTCTCACGGCATCGGTTAGCGCTGCCCCTATCCACTGTCCAGAGGGCGAGATGCTGGGAGCTGTTACCACCCTTACCGACATCACACAGTTACACGAGCTACAACAGCAGCGTAATGACCTGGTTAGGATGGTGTCCCACGATCTGAGAACCCCACTAACGGTAATCCAGGGGCAGGCTCAGATGGCGGAAAAGATGATAGATCGTTCGGGACAAACAGACAGAGTGAAACAGAGCGTGAGATCTATCCTCATTGGGGCGAGGCGAATGAATGTCATGATCATGGACCTGGTTGATTCGGTAAGGCTGGAGGCGAGGCAACTCGAGCTGAACCGGGTAGCCATTGACCTTCGCAGCTTCGTGATGGACGTCGTGAGCAGGCTGGAAGGTGTCCTAGAGATTGATAGGGTACGGGTAGAGATACCAGAGAAACTCCCTCAAGCCTGCGCCGACCCTAACCGGTTAGAACGGATCCTCACAAATTTGCTGTCCAATGCCCTCAAGTACTCTCCATCCGACACTGAGGTAATAGTGACGACAGAGAGCAGGGACGGGATTGTCCAGATAACGGTAAGCGACCAGGGAGGCGGCATCGCCCCCGAGGACCTGCCCTATCTCTTCCGACGATTCTACAGGGCAAAGGGCGCCCGCAAGACCGAGGGGCTGGGGTTGGGGCTGTACACCTCTCGGATGCTGGTGGAGGCCCACGGAGGCAAAATCTGGGTGGAGAGCGAGCTAGGAAAGGGCAGCAGCTTCAGCTTCACCCTGCCGGTAGCGTAGTAGTCCATCCGGCGAGTCCATGCCTCATTGTAGCCGCAGGCTTATGATCGTTGACTAAATAATCGCACACAGCATCGTAGTGGCTGTGGGACGCGAGCGAGCACAGCGTTTCGGCCCCTACGTTGTTTTGGATGCAGTGTCGGTTTATTTTGTTAACGGCCATTTCAGACTGCGCGCGCCTTACGATGAACCGAATCGGTATAATGGAGCAGAGCCATTGCTGTTAAGAGCCGTGCAACGTGAGGATTCTACCGGATGAAAGCAGGCAAAGGTAGTCAACAGAAAGATGACACCCATAAACTCCTGTGTAGAAGCGACCTTCTGGTCGCATTAACCTACGCAGTTATAACGGTGATATTCTTCTGGCGAATCGCCGGGCTAGGGTTGGTCCCCTACGGATTCGACCTGCTGGCCTACTTTGTCCCCTACAAATCCTATGTTTCACAGTTGATACACCAGGGGGAGTTGCCGCTCTGGAACCCAAATATTTTCATGGGGGCGCCGCTTTTGGCAAATATACAGGCTGCGGTTTTTTACCCCCTGGACCTGCTCTTTTACCTTATGCCCGTT
>JBMNNU010000158.1:0-7544 GCA_050942695.1 Chloroflexota bacterium | reverse complement strand
TGAAAACAACAGTTCCACCAACCCCCCCCCCCCGTTTGGGGTGGGGTTGGGGGTGGGGTTCGTCCTCCCCTCACACGTCCAGGTTGCCCGCCGCTGCAAGGTGTTTAGCCTGCTTGGCGAGGAGGGCGCGGCGGGCCGCGGTGTTTTCACGGGCCATCAGGTCGTTCACAAGTTTGGCGGCCAGCACCGAGTCATCTAGAGAAACCCGTTTCAGCACCCGTTTAGCGGGATCCATGGTGGTCTCGCGAAGCTCCGATGGATTCATTTCGCCGAGCCCCTTGTACCGTTTGAACTCCAGATTGGCTGCGTCGGGGTGATCTCGCAGGAACTTTTTGCGGGCCTCGTCGTCGGTAAGCCAGACGGTCTTCCCCTTATATTTAACAGAGTAAAGGGGCGGGCAGCCCAGATAGACGTGGCCGGCCTCGATGAGCCCCGGCATCTCCTGGTGGAAGAGGGTCAGCAGCAGACAGACGATATGGCTGCCGTCCACGTCGGCGTCTGAGAGCAGGATTATCTTGTGGAACTTCAGCTTCTCCAAGTCGAATAGGTGCCGCGTCCCGGTGCCGATGACGGAGATGATGGTTCGTATCTCCTCGTTATCCAGGATGCGCTGGAGAGATGCGTTTGCCACGTTGAGGGGTTTGCCCTTCAGCGCCAGGATCGCCTGGAACTCGCTCTTCCGAGCCTGCTTGGCGCTGCCCCCCGCGCTGTCGCCCTCGACTAGAAACAGCTCGTTTCGCTCTGGATCGTTGCCGTTGCAGGCGGCGAACTTCTTGGATAGCGATACGTCGATAACTTCGGAGCCCCGTTTTTGCCCTGTCCGGGCTAGCTCCTCGGCCATCTGCGCCTCGTTGCGCGCCTTCTGGGCCAGATGGATCTTCTTCAGCCACTCCTTGGCGTGGGTCTGGTTGGTCTCGAACCACTCGGCGAGCCCCTCTGACACCACAGAGCGGACGACACCCTCCACCGGGGCGTTGTTTAGCCGGTTCTTGGTCTGCCCTTGAAACTGTGGGTCGGCCAGTTTCACGGAGATAATTACGGATAGCCCCTGTTGGATGACGTCGGGCTTGAATGCATCCTTGGAACGGTCCTTGATCAGGTTCCACTTCAGGGCGTAGTCATTGACCTGCTTGGTCAAAGCCGCCTTGAAGCCGATCTCGTGCGTGCCCCCGTCTGGTGTGCGAACGCCGTTGGCGAAGGAGAATATCTGCGACTTGTACCCTTTGTCAGGTTGCAGCACCACCTCCACGAAGATATCGTCTTTAGTCTTGACGATGGAGATGGGGTGCTTGAACAGCGGCGGAGCGCTGGCTGTCGAGAGTTTGTCGACGTAATCAGCCAAGCCGTTCTCAGAATGGAGCACCTGCCGGACGTTCTTCCGGGTCTCATCGTCCCAGTATGTAAACTCGATCCGCAGCCCGCGATTGAGGCAGGCGGTAGCCTCCAGCCGTGAGAGCAACGCCTCGATGTTATAGCTGGCGTCCTCATCGAAGATGTTGGGATCGGGTAGCCAGGATAGCTGAGTACCTTGGAGGGCGGGGTCGCAGGGCTCAATATCGTAACCGAGAGCCTCCCCCTGCTGGAACTTTTGGTGGAAGTGCCGGCCTTCCCGCCAGATATCCACCTCTAATTCGGCGGCGAGAGCGTTGATAACGGTCAAACCGACTCCATGCAGCCCTCCTGCCTGCTTGTAGGCTCCTGGCTCGAACTTGCCGCCACTGAACGGCTTGATGAAGATCCAGGTGGCAGTGGGCAGCACCTTGCCGTTCCACTCCTTCAGGTCGATGGGGATGCCGCGGGCTTCGTCTCGTACTGTCGCACGGCCTTCCCTGTCGATCGTAACCACCATCCGGTCGCCGTAGCCGGCGTTGAACTCGTCCACAACGTTGTCGATGGCCTCGTATATCAGGTGAAGCAGGCCGGACGTGGAAGTGGTGCCGATGTACATCCCCGGGCGCTGGCGGATGTGCTGGATGCCCTCCAGGATATGGATCTGGTCACCGTTGTAAACCCCTGAGTTGTCGGCATCGGTGCCGAAGCCATTCCCGTGGCCGTTGCGGCCATTGCCGTTTTTCGAGGAAGCGCCTCTTTCATCCTGAGCCTCGAGCGAAGGATCTCCTTGTGGATAGTGCGGGCTGCTATTCCCCTTATTTTGGTGAAGCTTTAGTTTGGCCGGCGCCGAAGACCTCTCGCTGGTTTCGGCCGCGATTCGCTGTGCCTTGGGTTGAGAACGTTTGACCTTCCCCTGGCTCGACTGTGTGCTCGTGGGATTGGTTTTGGCCGCTTGGGTTTTTGACCCTTTTTTCGGCTTTGTTCCGTCTTTTCCGGCGGATGTGGCCTTGCCGGCCTTGGATTCCGCTGCCTTTTTCCCGCTGCCGGTGCCTTTTCGCGAGGTTTTAAGAGCCGTTTTTGTGGATTTTTTAGCCTCAGCAGACTTCTTAGCCTTTGCCTCCGCGTCCCACGCCATCACCAACTGCTGGGGATCAGGGTCCTTCATAGCCGATGGCTCTTCTCTTTTTGCCCTTCGTGCGGGCACCGCACCGAAAACTTTGACTGCCAAAAATATCCTCCGTGAGGAGAGTTGATTGGTTATTCCCCTGCGTGGATAACGTGAGCACCCCTGAGAATGGCACTAAGGGGATGATCGCAGGCATCAACTTCCTAGTAAGCCGTGCGCATAATATCAAAAACGAGCTGCTTGCAACACCCCACCTACGGGAGCTGCTTATAGAACAGATGTTCGCAGTAGCTATTGTAACCCTCGGCGCGCCTGGCTGCAAGGGTGGATGCCACAGGTGGCTATTCGATTCCTTGATATTGATAGCTCCCAAATGGGAAGATAGGGGAAAGCTTTCGATTCTGTGTGATGAGGTCCGTGAAATGGTCAAAGTAAACGAGGAGCGACTCCTCAGGCAGTTTCTGGATCTGCTGCAGGTATACTCACCTTCCTTACAGGAGGGTGAGATCGCTGCGCTGTTGGAACGAGAGTTAACGGCACTTGGGCTGGAGGTCTGGAACGATCGGACCGGACAGGGAGAAACAGGCAATCTGATAGGGCTGTGGCGGGGTGATGGACAGGGCGTTCCGATATTCCTGTGCGCCCACATGGATACAGTCGAACCGGCGAAGGGCGTGCGCCCCGTGGTAGAAGGCGGGGTGGTGCGTAGCGACGGGAAGACGATCCTGGGAGCCGACTGTAAAGCCCCCATCGCATCTATCCTGGAGTCGATACGAATCGTGCGGGAGGAGGGTCTCCCCCACGGAGACATCGAGGTGGTCTTCACCTATGGCGAAGAGAAGGGGATGATGGGCGCCAGGACACTAGATACCTCAACACTGAAGGCTCGCTACGGCTTTGTCGCCGACGCCGAGACCGCCCCCGGAAGCATCGTTTCTCAGGGGCCGGCGCAGGACAGATTCAGAGTGGTGTTTCATGGCAAGCCTGCTCACGCTGGAGTGGAGCCTGAGAAGGGAGTCAATGCGTTGGTGGCCGCTGCGAAAGCCCTCAGCAGGATGCCCCTGGGGCGGATCGACGAAGAGACCACGGCCAACATCGGGCTGATTAAAGGCGGCACGGCCAGAAATATCGTACCGGACCGAGTGGAGCTGGAGGGCGAGGCGCGGAGCCGCGACAACCAGAAGCTAGATGGCCAAACCAGGGCTATGGTGGATGCTATGGAGTCGGCCGCTCGCGAGATCGGGGCTCAGCTTGAGCTGGATGTGGTGCGAGCTTACGAATCTTTCAGTTGGGAGAAAGATCACCCAGTGGTGCAGATGGCCTGGGCTGCTGCTGAGAAAGCCGGCTTGGAGCCTCAATTGGTAAGCTCTGGAGGGGGAACCGATGCCCACATCATTATCTCTAAGGGCATCCCCACGGCGGTGCTGGGTGTTGGATTGGTGAAGCCCCACAGCCTGGAGGAGCATATCAAGATCGAGGATATGGTAAGCCTTACTCACCAACTCGTCGCGTTGATCCGTACAGCACACGAATCGTGATCTCGGGCTTTCTGCCTGGCACACCACCTGCTCCCATCCTTGCTAATCGATGAGCAGGAGAAAACTAAGTGGAAGGTACAACGCAAAGTGAGCGAAGCTGGGCGGCGATCTGCCACCTAGCGGCGTTCGCCGGACTGGTCATCCCTTTCGGAAACATCCTGGGGCCATTACTCATCTGGCTTTTCAAACGTGAGGAATCGGACTTGGTGGACGATCAGGGCAAGGAGGCGCTTAACTTCCAGATCAGCATAAGCATCTACCTTCTTGCGATTTCGGTGCTTACGATCCTGTTCGGGTTCATATTTCTGATCACTGTTGCAGGGGGAACACCGGAAACCGGCTTACCCCTTGGCTTTGGCATGCTGCTGTTAATCGTACTGTTAGCAGCCGTTATCGTGCTGTTCGCTTTTGTTGCAGTTATCGTCGGGGCGGTCAGGGCAGGTGAAGGCCGTTACTATCGCTATCCGCTAAGCATCAAGTTCATCAGATAGGGTTTTGCGCGCTATCCAGTAATAACCCATTTTTTCAGGATAGCGCGTCACAATGAGCCGTCCCAATGCGTTAGCTGCTCACGCTGCTCGCCTTTTCAACTGCTGGAAGCCCGTAGACGGCATCCTGTCTGCCTGGACCGCATGTTGGTACGGGCCCGACGCCCAGTCTCGCGGAAGCTTGTCCTTGTGGACGAACTGTTTGTAGTTCGCTCGCAGGTCCACCTGGTTGGCCAGCACCTGGTTGACGTAATCCTTCGAAGGCTGCAGCGATATCGGCTTTGGCAACTGCTCGGGCCATAGCTGCCGGCCATCCATGCCATCCCGCTTCTGGTACAGCTCGTTCCAGAGCCGCAGGTGCTCCAGCTCCTCGGAGAGATGCTCCTCCCACATAGCCCTCATCTTTGGGTTCTTCTCCTGCTGAAGGAAGCCGTTGTAGCTGTAGATCTCGTTGTACTCGTGGTCTATGGCCATCTCCAGCCAGTTGGATCGAGGGTCGATGATCGCCTCGTACTGGCTTACATGTTGCTCCTCGATCTGGCCGATCTCGGCGTAAAGCAATCTCGCATCCGGATCGCTCATCCAGTAAGCCTCGCTAGCGTAGTACTGGCGGGTCTGCTGCTCCGCTCCTAGCACTGCCATGGCATGGAGCCTGGTCAGCGGGTCGGCCTTCTTGGCGTCGAAGAAGTTGCGCATAGTATCCAACGGGTGGATGTGCTCCTCCCAGGTTGGCCGTCCGGGTTTGATCTCGACTAGACCTCTCGTGATATCGTTGGCGTCTTTGTTCTCCAGTCGCTGCAGCAGCAGCGAGAAGCGGCAGAGGTGGTCGAAATCCTCTAGCAGCCCGTAGTCGAAGACCTGTTTTACGTAGGGGTCGGGTTCATCTTTTGCGGCTGCGGCCGTGAGATCCACGGCCAGATGCTCGTAAGCGATGGTCAACTGTGGGATCGTGCTGTTGGGGTCGAAAAAGAAGGTGGACCCGCTGCGATGCTGGTCTTCCGTTCTCCGTATTTGGGCCGCTACGTTCCTGATCTCATCATCCGCGTTGTGGCGGGCTAAATGATGGTAGAAGAACCACTGCTCGGTCTCCATGCCATAAGCCCAGATAGCCCTGAGCCGGGAGTACTCGTCTACCTGGTCTTTGTCGTAATGATCAACCACAACCTGCCGGATTGGCTGCCACTGCTTCTCGATCGGGGTGCCGCGCTCGGTGAAGGGATTGATGGCCATAACCTTCTCCTTGTCTCAACACATCGCTGGCGGGTTGATAGAACAGCTTAGAGCAGCATAAACAACTGAGCGGTAGTAGAGCGAGCAATAATCATGCCGACAATGAAGCCTGCAAATAAGATGTCAATTTGTTAGAATCTTATGGGCACCCGCTCTCGCTATCGGCGTCAATACTGTCGACATGGCGCCGTTGCCGAGACGGGTGCCTCTGTTCAATGTTGAAACCATTTCGTTATCAAGCCGAATTGTCTGGAGAATGCAGCGTGAAAGATCTGATCCGTAGGACCCCACGGGTTAGGGTCGATTCATCAGAACGTGAGAGCCTGTTGACTCGTGAGTGGTTGGTTACCAACGGGCTGGGTGGGTATGCCTCAGGCACCGCTGCGGGTGTTTGCACGCGGCGGTATCATGGGCTGCTCATCGCTTCCCTCCCCGCACCTCTAGGGCGGATGGATATGCTGAGCCACCTTTCGAAGAGGGTTGTGCTCCCCGATGGGACCTCGGTGACATTGGGGGGGCAGGAGTTGGTAGGCTCCCCTCTAGACGTGGCAGCTTTGACCCTTCCGACGGAGTTCCGTCTCGAGTCCGGACTCCCTGTCTGGCGTTACCAGGTGGGTAGGTGGACGCTCGAGAAGCGGATATTCATGCCTCATCTCCAGAATACTGTGTATCTAATATATCGCCTGATATCAGGGACTGGTAAGCTGTGGCTGGAGTTGACCCCCCACGTCAACTTCAGATCCCACGAGGCGGCGGTAAACACCCCTCTCTCTAAACAGTATCTGATAACGGGTGGGGATGGCTGTTACGAGCTATCCGCAAACCCCGACCTGCCGGCGCTTCGGATCTGTCTGTATGGTGAGAACCCGGCCTTAACCATCGATGGCAAGAGGATCCAGGGTGTCCGTTACCGGGAGGAGGAGAGCCGTGGTTATGAGGCTTCAGGCGACCTCTGGAGCCCGGGCTACATACGGGTGGAGCTGTCGAAAGGCAACGAGGCAGCGCTGGTAGGGTCGACTGAGAGGTGGGAAACGATGCGGGCTTTGAGCCCAGATGAAGCCTTGGCGGCAGAGTTGGAGCGGCGGGCGAAGCTGTTGGACGCCGCAGACCCCAGGGTTCGATCCGGGTTCGGGGCTGAGCTGACGCTTGCGGCCGACCAGTTCATCATCGTACCTGCCGGCCGGATAGAGGACTCAGCGCGAGCGCAGGCCAGAGGGGACGAGGTGCGAAGCGTTATCGCCGGTTACCACTGGTTTACCGATTGGGGGCGGGATACCATGATCAGCCTGGAAGGCCTTACCCTGACAACGGGGCGCAATATGGAGGCAGGCTACATTCTCCGCACCTTTGCCCACTACGTGAGGGACGGCCTCATCCCCAACATGTTCCCCGAGGGGAAGCTGGAGGGGCTATATCACACGGCCGACGCGACATTTTGGTTTTTCCACGCCATCGACCGGTACCTGGAGTCCACAGGAGACAGGAAAACACTCCGGCAACTGCTTCCTGTACTTCTCGACATCATCGATCATCACCTGAAGGGTACACGGTTCGGGATCGGGGTCGATCCAGAGGACGGCCTGCTGCGGCAGGGTGCCGAAGGCTACCAGCTTACCTGGATGGACGCCAAGATGGGCGACTGGGTAGTGACACCGCGGAGGGGTAAAGCTGTAGAGATCAACGCCCTCTGGTACAACGCGCTTCGGCTGTTGGAGCGATGGGTTAGAGACGAATATGGGGAGGAGATGGCAGAGCCTTTGGCTCAGCACGCCTCGCGCGTTCGCCGCTCCTTTAACGCCCGCTTCTGGTACGAAGATGGGGGTTATCTCT
>JBMNNU010000157.1:0-7589 GCA_050942695.1 Chloroflexota bacterium | reverse complement strand
GTGCGTTCTGTTACCGGTTCTGTACTGGATAGTAAACGTTGGTAGGTAGCCATGGCAGCTTCTGCTTCCGATAACCTGCCGACACCTCTTAATGCCTCTCCATAGTTGAGATAAAGCGAGGGGGACACCTGGCCAGATTCAATAACAAGCTCGTAGTGTGCTACAGCTTCGGCAGCCTTCCCATTAAGCAGGAGCGCATCACCCCAGCTCTGCCTGTATACAGGTCTCCGCGGCGCCAACTGGACAGCCCTGTCGTAGGCCGTCTCGGCTAGAGCAAGCTGTTCGGGATTGCCCATAGCGGCTAGCTGAGCTTGGGCTGTTGCCAATTTAACGTGCAGTTGGGGATTGAGAGGTTGGAGCAGGATCGCTTGTTGGAGCAGGTCTATTGCCTGCATCAACTCCCGCTGTGATCTCCATTGCCCGTTTCTTGCCGTAGCTATCAGAACGTCGGAGAAGCCCTCGTAGTAGTGGGCTTCTCCAGGTAGCAGTTGTATGGCCTCGTTGAATGTATCGAAGGCGGTAGTATCCACACGATTTGTCTGCTCCCAGGCGCGCGCATAGGCTACGTCTGCCGCCAAAACAGGTGCAAAGGAAGCTGCAGCCACCACGATTCCGGCAAAGGCAAACCCGTATGCCCATCTCTTGCCTTTCGGATTGAAGATAGGGATCGATGAAAGGGCTGCTCGAATCTCCATTTCTCTTCGTTCTTGCCGGCTAAGAACCAACAACAAGGCCAGAAAAGTCCAAAGAACAGTGTCGATAGGCACGGTCCCAAAATTGAACAGGTTGCTGACCAGGTATGCTGTTACCCCGCCTGAAAGTCCCATTACCAGGACGCGATGCTCCCTATCGGATGATTCTGTGGCTGTACGGATTCCCAGCCCGGCCGTGCCCAAAATAAGCCCCAGGTAAGCCACAAGTCCTGGAAGACCGATGGCCAGAGCCGTGTCCAGGAACTGGTTGTGAGCTCGATCGAATAGCACCCAGGGGCCTTCGTAGCTGATCCAGACATCGGGATAGAATTGCTCGAAGATGAAGCCGTAGGCGTCGGGGCCATAGCCCAACCACGGCCGAGCAGCCAGAGCAGATGCGGCCGCTCGCCAGAGTTCAAGCCTCAGGCCTCCCGTACCTGCACTGGCTAAGAGCAATACATTCAGCCGCTCTTCAACTCTAGTCAGCATTCCGGATGCTATGAGGAGCCCCGATAACCCAACCAATATAGCCATGGTAACTAAGACGAAGGTTTTCAAGTTACGACGCCGCTCGACCATGAGGCTTAGAACTGTGACCATTGCCAGACCCGCAGCAACACCTATCCAACCGGAACGTGAAAGAGTGGTGGCCAGCGCGACCAGTTGAAGCAGCAACCCTCCAAACAAGAGACGGCTGAGCGCGCCACTAGCGGAAAGGAGTAGTGCTAAGGCAACAGGGGCGACCATAGCGAGGTAAGCACCCAAAGCTGTGGGTGTCCCGAAGGTTCCGGTGCTTCGCTGCGCCTCAGCATAACCCTGGTAGATGGGAATCGGTTGCAAGCCCGCCTGCTGGAGGATCGCATAGATTGAGATAGGTAAGCTTCCCCATACCGCAGCTTGGGCAATTCGCGATACGGTCTGGCCGGAGCGCACCCAATTGGAGAGCAATAAGAAGAGACCCACATAGCAAGCGATGGTGGCCAGGCCTTGGATTCGTTCGTAGGATCCCCATAGGCTTAACACCGGCCCTATCCCGAAAAGGGTGGCGAGGCCGGCGCACAGCAGATATCCCAGTGCTAACAGTTCCGGTATATGTCTCTGGAGTTTGCTGAGCACCACGCCGGAGTTTTGTTTCACCGGTTCAGTAGCAGCCTTGAGCTTGCAGCCTATTAGAAATCCGAGAGCCCCAAGCAGCGCGCAGCGCAGCACAAACACTTTTGGGAGATTGTATACGCGGTCTCCCAAGGGGTTGACGACCAGTGGGATGATAACCACGGCTGTTATCCCCAGGTAAAATCCTAATCTACTACCATCTTCCCAATATCTCCATCTAGTTTTTGGGAATTGGGAAGGGCTTCTTCTTCGTCGTTTTCCCACTAGGCGACCACCCTCTGAGAATGGAAAGGTTAAGGAGGTGCCGGCGGCAGCACCTCCCTATACTTACAATATCTGTCCGTAACGATTCTGTCAGTTAGCCGCGGCCACCGACACGTCGGTCTTTTGGATGTCGGTGAACCAGGTGACTCCCTCTTTGACCATGCGGTGCCTCAAGACGTAACTGCCGGCGTCGGCGGGGGCTGTTACGCTGACAGGGATTGCCACCGTCTGACCGGGAGCTACATCGTGGGGCAGGTCGATTCGCAGATCGTTAGCCCAGCCGTCGTGCCATTCGTCGGATGCAGTTCCAAAGTGGATACCCAGATGAACGGGATTATCGCCAGAGGCGTTCCAACTCTGGGTGCCGTTGTTGGTTACGTTGACGGTATAGTTTCTGGTCTGGCCTACTACCCAACTGGTAGGGGGAGAGCTTACATAGGACGCTCTCCACTGTGGGTCTGGCTCGGGCGGTGGTATCGGGCCATCTACCAGGACTTGAACCTTGGCATTGGGGTCCTGGGAGAACCAGCTTACGCCTTCCTTGACCATTCGTATTCGTAGAACATAGTTGCCGGGTTGTGTGGGAGCCTTGACCTGCAGGTTATTCAGAGTGATTGTTCCGTTGGTGGTGTCGATTAAGTAGAAAGGGACATTCCTCGTGAGATCCCACCTCTGGTCGGTCACCCAGCCATCGTGGGGTTCATCGCTACCTGTTGGACTGGCGAAATGGACGCCCAAGCGGACCGGGCCATCCCCGGTAGCATTCCATGTTTCAGTGCCTGTGTTTGCGATTGTAACGGACATCGAGATCGTTTGTCCTGGTGCGATGGTGGACGTCAATTCCGGAGACGCTACTACGTTGGTGACAGCGTAGGAGCGGAATAAGCCCGGAAAAGATGAGGAGAATTTGGTGTTGGGATTTTGTTCGAACCAGGTGACCCCCTCCTTGACCATGCGAATGTGCATCGTGTAGGAGCCCGCGTCGCGGGGGATGTGTATAGGCAGATTTTCGAACTTGATTTGGCCGTTGGTCTGATCAAATACATATGGAGGCACGTCGCGGGGGAGTTCGAAGCGGTCGTCGGTAACCCATCGCTCGTGCGGGTTGTCGCTATCTGGGTCGGCAACGAAGTGTATAGCTAGTCGAACCCTACCATCCCCAGTAGCATTCCAGGTCTCTGTGCCTATGTTTCTAACCGTCAGGTTGAGTCTAATGGTGCCGTCCGGATTAAGGCCTCCAGATGACGTGTAATCAACTAAGTCGTAGGAGAGGGGTGGATATGGTATTTCCATAGATATCGGCAATTTGGCGCTGGGTTCCTGATCGAACCAGGTGACCCCCTCCTTGACCATACGAATGTGCATGGTGTAGTCGCCCGGATCGCGCGGCAGGTTGACCACCAGGTTTTCGAGTGTAATCTGGCCGTTGGTCTGATCGAAATGATAGGACGGGACATCGCGGGTGAGCTCGAAGCGGTCGTCGGTAACCCAGCGTTCGTGCGGGTTATCGCTATCTGGGTTGGCGACGAAGTGTATAGCTAGTCGAACCTTACCATCCCCGGCAGCTTTCCAGGTTTCTGTGCCCGTGTTGGCAACCGTCACGTTGAGTCTCCAGGTGCTGCCCGGAATGGGTATGGGGGGGGTGCCGGCAGCAGGGGTGATCCCAGCTAAGGCGTAGGAGAGGTGTTGGCCTTGAACCGAGACTCCCTGAATCTTGTGGATATCGTCGAACCAGGTGACTCCTTCTTTAAGCATGCGGAAACGGAGGACATAGCTACCTGCCGTGTTCGGCGCAGTAACCTGAACGGTGAGATCGATAAAGGTGCCCGGTGCTACGTCGTTGGGGAGATTGAATCTCTGGTCGGTGGCCCAACCGTCGTGCCAGCCATCGGAGTTCGTGCCGAAGTGGACGCCCAACTGGACGGGTTGATCCCCTCCGGCGGTCCAGGATTGGGTACCGGTGTTGGTGATCCGCAGGGATACGGTGCGAGTTTCACCAGCTAACCATTGGCATTGGTCACCCTGCACTTCGTAAGATGCGCCCCATTCTGGGGTCGTGTCTGCTACCGCTATCGGCGCTATAGTCGCAGCGGCAATGAATATACATACGAGGAATAGCGCAGATGAGAGTAGGCGCTTCAGGTTGCGAAACACGCTTCGATTCTCCTTTCAATATAGAGCGATAGCTTAAAGATCGCGAACGGATACCGCTGTGGACGATGATAGTGAAGGGAGGCTGTATCGGAACCTATGAACCAGCCCGATTACATTTCCGGGGTTCCTCCAGATTGTCGCTATTCTATAACAACAGCTTTGCAGATGGTAGTGGCAGTGTGGTTTCCTGATCAGCTTTTTTTCTCTACGTGGGTTAGCAATTATTGACCTCTGCATAGACAGGTAAATATATTGGGGACACCCCCGTGACGCGAGCGAGCGCAGCGTCACGCCCGCCAGGCGTTGCACCCTGGACCCGCTTTTTGCTACCTATGCAGCGGCCAGTATATGCTGCCAGTGCAACGGTCAGTAACTGGGACACAACGCTGGCTTATTGGAGAGATGGCTCCTTCATGCGACATCATCTCATGGAATCACGCGGAACAGTTTCCAATCGCCGAAGTTCTCTACTAATTGAGCCCAGGGAACCCCCTCTTCCCAAATGCTCGGGTAGCTTTTGAGTATCCATTCATTTCTGTACAGATTTTCATCGGGTCTAGGCACCAATACCCAGGCTATGCCGTGCTCTCGGGGGTTACGCACCGCGTCGCGAAAGTCCAGGTCTTGGGTCTTTACAAACTGCTCCGGATGTTCAGCGAATAGAACGATTGCAAAACCCTGGAAGGTGTCGAGTAGTATAGGCCCGTCAATATCGTTATCCGCTATATACCTGGCAACTGTTCTTGAGACAGCCCAATTCCGTGATTCGCTCTGAGGTGCTGTCCCTCCGGTGGCGATGGCCTGGACGAAGCTAGATTCCTCTTTGCCGATGGCCGGATCGGCCATCCCGATTGTGGTAGTAACTATCGATACTGCCATCCCTGCGATCATGACGATGACAGCAGTTTTCACCCATGTATCGTTATCTTTTATGGAATACAGTAGCCAGAAGAAGGCGGGGATGGAAGCTGGGATACAGTAGGTGAAGAAGCGGTACCAACCGTAAGACGCACCAGTGTAGTTCTGGTAAATATGGAAGGCAACCAGGACTATGGATACCCATATTGCCGCTGTGGGCATCAGGGATTTGCGACGATAGCTCAACCAGAAAGTAGCGATCACCAGAGCAGGAAATGCCACGAACTGGATCACTACCCTCAACAGAGAGTATGCAATCGCCCCCGGCAGGTTTTGATAGAGGGGATTCGTGTCGCCACGAAACTCATAAGTGAAGGCGATATTGCTGTATTCACCTGATAGCCAGTAGAACGGATCGTTCATAATCAGCCAGTTAAAAAATATCCAGATGAAAACGCTGTAGACAGCCGGAAGCATCACCGTGATCCAGGTGGCTTCTAGGGATTCCCGAAACGTCCTGGAATGCTGGCCATACCAACTGAATATCACAACCAAGACTGTAAGACATGCAGATAGCAGCAGCGGTATGGCTTCGTAGCGGACCCAAAAAGATAGGGCGATACAGGTGGCGGAAATCACTATCGCAGTATACCCAGCCTGTTTGGTCGCCCATCGAAGTATGTAATAAATGGATGCTACCATGAAAAAGAAGAAAACCGTCTCACTCATTCCCGTTGCGGCGTAAAGCAGAATGGTGGGATGCAGGCCGAATAGCAACACCACCAAAAACCGGGTTGATCTTTCGACGTTAAGGCTCCTCCCTGTTTCATTCAGCATCGGTACAGCCGCTGCACCGAAGATTACCCCTAAGATAGGTCCCGCAAAAGCGGGTTCGCCGATAACACGGAATAGCGGGAACATGGGTACTTGCAGGAGACTGACTAATGGGGTCCAGATGAAACCTACCGAAGCCAGGTGGGGGTCGCGGCCGTAGAGAGTAAAATAGCCGAGAGCAGTGCGTGCGATCGTATCGTTGTGGTAAAGCTTCAATACCACAGCGATGTAGTAAGCAGCCAGCGCGTAGATAGCCAGAAAGCAAACAAAAAGCGCAGCATTCTCACGAGAGAAGTGGAGTAGTCTAACGGCTGGTTTGGAAATCTGCGCAGGTTTAGCTACCATGTCAGCTCGTGCATTATACTTTTCACTGCTGATCATTACTTTTGGGTGGTGAATTGTCGATGCTTGCCCTATGCTATGGGTGATCTCGTGCACTCGACCTAACTCGAAAAAAGGGTATTTTAGGTGTCGTCGCCCGAATGGTAGTTTGTTTCTTTTTCGCTGGCGGGTTTTGCATTTAGAATGGCGATGGCGCGTGTCAAAGCGGTAATCTGCTGTTCAACTTTCATAAACTGAGAGGCTAGGCCGGCGTAGTAAAAGAGGCTAAAGAGGATAAAAACATAGAGTAGCAGGTCGGTGCCGCGTCCGATCCCAACGGTGTTTGCAATCCTGGTCGATAGATCTGGATAGATAGCCAGGACGACGCCGGTCGCTAGCAGAACCAGATAGATGATTCTGTCCCTCAGCACGGTTCTGCCTCTGAAGACATAGAGGGCGAAACCCAACATAACCGATACGATAATGATCTGGCTCAGTTCGATAGTCATCGCATCCTTCCTCTAGCCATGTCCCACAGGATGTTAACGCTGTTTAGAATGCTCTGGCCTTTGGATAGCGAGTATTCTGTATAGGAGATGGTTACAGGGATCTCGCAAACGCGAAGACCTAGGGCTGCAATTTGTGACAGTATCTCGGAAGCGTGAGCCATGCGATTTTGAACGATGCGTAGCTTGGCCGCGGCTTCCGCTGTGAAGGCTCGAAGCCCATTGTGGGTATCCGTAAGGTTCAACCCAGTCGACATTCTAGTGAATGCTACAGCTAGTTTCAAGAAAAGCTGTTTCGTAAGTCTGATGTTCTGCGCATCGCCTTCCTTTAGAAATCTGGACCCCAGTGCGACATCGTGGGTTCCAGCTTTCAATGGCTCAAGCAATCGTTCGATGTTATCCGGATTGTGCTGCCCATCGGAGTCGAATGTTACAACGTACCGTGTTTCAGGGAAACGAAGCACGTAGCTGATTCCCGTCTGTAAGGCCGCCCCCTGGCCGAGATTGAACACGTGCCGCAGAACCGCTACCGGGAAGGACTCAGCCACCTTGGCTGTGTTGTCTGCGGATCCATCGTCCACCACCACTATGCTGTATGGATATCTCACGAGTTTTTCCAGGACGGTTCCGATGGCCTTCCCTTCGTTGTAAGCTGGCACCACTACCCACGTATCTGGGTGCTTATTCACGAGTTAGTACCTCCCATTGGTACCGATCTGGAAATGGCGATTCTCAAAATGCCTCATTCAGGATTCACAAACGGGATTGGAGTTTCGGGCTTTCACTGGGAATTTGGGTGCCCCCTTATACAACCCGTGCTTGGTCTTCTCCCAATAAGATGGCTTGT
>JBMNNU010000155.1:0-7617 GCA_050942695.1 Chloroflexota bacterium | reverse complement strand
CGGGGATGTCGGCGAGCTTTCCTCGTTTTGCCCTCTGAAATCGGGTGAAGAGATAGGGGATCTCCTTTCGAGGGATGCCCGGCCCTTGATTGATAACCGAGGTCTGGACAAAGTCGCCTATTCTTCGGAATACGACCCTGATCACAGATTCCGGGTAGCCATATTTAGCGGCGTTGGAGAGCAGATTGCCCACAGCCTGCTCTATCCGTCCTGGATCAGCCAGTACGGATGGGATGGAGCCTTCTACCTGAAACTCGACCGGATGCCCTTTGGTGACCGACTCTACTCGCTCTGCAACCTCGCGGATCAGGGCAACCAGATCGATCGGTTTCCGATCCAATTTTAGCCGGCGGGCTTCTAAGCGAGAGACATCCAGTAGGTCATTGACGATCCGGTTTAAGCTCTCTGTTGCCGATTTGATATGTCTCAACGCCCTCTTCTCTCGGGCTAGGCATCCCCGCTGGTCGGCCAACCGGCGGAGTAGATCGGCGTGGACCGCGATCACAGAGATCGGCTGTCGCATATCGTGGGCGATGACGGAAGTCCATTCTTCTCGCAACCGCTCCAGCTCTTTTCTAGCCGAGATATCCTGGAAAAGGATAACAGCGCCGATGACCTTGCTTTTGGGGCCTCGAACCGGGGCTGCGCTAGCTAATACTGGGATCTGCGATCCATCAGGTCGAGACAGTAAAAATTCTTTATCTGGGATATTTTTCCCCATGAGCGCCTTAGTAAAAGGTATGGTCTCTAGCGTTAGAGGACGGCCATCCGCGCGGAATAGCATCCCTTCAAATTGAGATAGCCCGGCGTTGGGGGCAGGCGTCTTGCCCAGGAGTTGAATAGCCGCCGGATTGGGGCGAATGTGCCCGGTATCGGCATCTACGAAAATGATCCCGTGAGGAGCGCTATCCAGAATGGTCTCGAATCGGGCATGTTCGAACTCGACCTCAACGGCGGGTTGAACGGCTTCCAGTCCGTCTGCAACCTGCTGAGCGCTTTTCAAGAGATCCTCGGCGCGTTCGACCGTATTGGGGAGCCGTTGGAATACCTCTCGCAACTCGTCTAACAACTGGCGGTGGCCGGCAACCATAGCTTCGGCAAGTCGGAAGACGTCGGTCTCCTGCAACTCACCTCTTGGAGGCTTAGTAGATTGTTGTTTACGGGCTGCCATCTCATTTGCCTCGATAGGCTGCTACATAAGAAGCTAAGAGGCAAGAGGGATGCCGAGCGGTAAAAATAAAATAGCTTACCGCTGGCGGCTCGCAACGCGAGCCGCCAGCGAGGAGATCTTCTATCTTGGCTCGAAAGCGAAGCTAAGATTGGTATCAGGCAACTGTTCGGGGCGAGCTACCCAGTTAGGCCGGCTCTTATCGTACTGGCGCAAAAATGGGGAGTTATCTTCCTGAGCCTGAGCTTCTAGATCGGGCGGCAGATTCTGGCCTGTGATCAGGCTCTTGAACCAGTCTCCTAGCAGGATACCCTCGGTAATCGGTTTACCCTGGGGATCGTTCCCTTGGTAATGGAGTATCCCACGTTGGAAACGTAGGTAGATGAAGTTGGAGTTGTTGGGGTCTGGCGTGGGTTTGCTTGTGGGAACGCCCCAGATTTCCATGTTGAGAAGCGGCAAAAGCTGCTCGTGGCCTCCTTCATCCGGAAAAGCATCACGACTTGTGACACTTCCCATGAAAGCGTCGAAAAAGCCGGTTTGCCGGCCATTGAACTGGTTGGGCGCATGCTGCCGGATGAAGTCGATGACCGCGGTATCGTAGCCGGGCTGATCCGCCCTTGGGGTTGCCTGCTTGACCTCCTCCATAACTGGAGGGAACTGGCTGCCGTTGATACGTGTATAGGGTAACAAGCCGGGGTCCAGCAGGTTCAACCTCTGAACACCCTCCCCCGGAACGTACTGAAGTACGAGCCTCTGGAAAAACTGGGTTTGGAAGCCCTGGAACTGGAAGGTTCGACTGATGGGGTAACCCAGGGTTCTGACGCCACCTCGATGGGTGAAATAATCCCAGAAATGATCATTGTCTATCGAGAAACCCGTTTCCTGGAAATACCGCTCCGGTTTCGATTGCGCGCCTACTCGTTCGAGGAGTAGGTCCATCTTCACAGCCGTGCCGGCCGAGACTTGAACCGCAACGCTTCCAGTCCAATTGGAAGACTGGTAGTTGCCCTGGCCTTTCAACTGGTAGGAACCAGGCTCTAGCGTTGTTACCAAATATCGCCCCATAGAGTCGGTCCTCGCCTCTAGCTCGTTGCTTTCCAGCGATGGGCCGTCAATCGATATGGAGATAAATTCACCGGCCTCCACATCTTCCTGATCCTGTTGTCCGTTGCCGTTGATGTCGAAGACAACCTGACCCCACAGGATTGGGCTGGATGCGGATGCCCCGATCGTGAAGGGGGTGCTGGCTGATACTCCGTCTGGTGTCGAACCGGTGATCAGATAGTCGCCGGGCACAACGCTAACCCACCCCCGAGAACCGCCGCCGAATAGGGTGTTGGGTACGGCGCCCTGCCCCAAAAAAACACCGTTGCCGTCAGCTTGAAAACTGCCCCCCAATGGAGAGCTTCGGCCTGGGATGGAAGGATCGGATAGCCGTGGGACTATGGAAGCGCCTGCAGGCCAACCCGACCCTCGAATCGTTACCGACTCGTCAGGCGCTGCCGACGTGGGTTCAACCTCAATGATCGGTATGGATTGCGCACTCGCATTGGAGTTTTGGTCCAAAGGCCAGATAAACCCGAGGAGCGCTGCCAGGGTTATTGCTACCAGGGCAGTGGCAGCCTTGAATCGCTTTTTCATCTCTTCGCTTCTCCATTGTGAATCTTGTGAACTTGGATTGCTTGAAGCCGTGGTGTTCCGCCCCACCCGTGATGCCCATTCATCCTTTGTTCACATTCACAACGCATTTGGGGAATAGGTGGTTACTTCGCAGCCCTGTTTCTTGTGTGGTGAAGGGGTTTTGCTCAAAAAAATAGATAAAAGCAGGTGCAGCACTCAAGAAATCGCAGGGTTAAGTACTGGAGGTTTTGTTACCGAAACTCGGCGTAGTAGCTGGCGATCGCGCCTCGAAGACCTCTGGTAGGTTTCTCGACCCAACTCTTGAACACCTGGCGCGCATGCTCTCCGGCAGATACGCAGCCGGGTTTGCCGAAGAACGCCCTAGTCTTATGGTTAATGAGGGCTTTTTCGAAATCCGCGGCGCTTTTCCCCTTGAATGTGGTGTAGGCTGATCCAATCTCCATCAGGTGATGCGCGTCACTCCCTCCCATCTCCGCAAGGTGGAAATCGCGACCATTGAACAGGCGGAGCTTTCCCTCGTTGCCTCTAGCCCCGATTGCTGCGTTACACACCTCTATGCCATCAATATGGACTCCTGCTCCCACTAGGCTGCGAAGTTGGCGATAACCACCGCTGGGTGTCCAGATCACAGTAGGGTGAGGGATAGCCACCATTCCTCCCATCTCGTGGATCAATTCGATAGTCCAACGGAAGCTTCTCATGCAGGGAAGCGGCTTGGTGGGATAGGGCGGTTTGAAGAAGTAAGCGAGAAGGTGTCTGCCAAAATGTGCCGTGATTTCAGTGGCAAACACCACCCTGAAACGACAATCCGGGTGGCTTTCCACCCATTCCAATGCCTCCAGGGAACCATCGACTCTATCGTGGTCGGCGATCGCTATTAAATCGAGATCGGTGTTCTCCTGGGTAAATTCCATGATATCAGCAACCGATGCCATTCCGTCGCTGACGTTGCTGTGAATATGGAGATCGGCTTTACCCAAGAGTGTATACCGCCGTACAAACAGATTGGCATTTGGGAACTCGACGCGCTGACGCTGGCCGGGGACATATTAGCAGGAACTGGCTTTGGCGTGAAGAGGGAATTTTTCATGAGCTACTCATCAACCAACGAAACTACGGGGATGCGGTTGCCCGTTTGAGTACAGTAACTACCTGAACGCGGATCGCTCTTGATGCCCAGTCGGGCCACATGGTTATCTCGGGCGGTTGCAGGTACTCTCCGGTTGTTGCGACAAGCTGCTTGGCCTCGGTGAGCGACTTGCCCCTGACCGCTGAGACGATAACGTCTGCATCTATCACTGGTTGGATTGCGCCTGAGGCTTGCACCCGTAGCCTCATATGACGCCCTTCAGAGCTGATTACTTCAGGTGGAGAGATGTTTATCTCACCCAGAACAACATGTTCTCTAGGGATGTCCTGGGACCATAAAGCCTGTATCAGTTTATTGAAGTCATTGTTATTGAAGGCAAGCCCAGTGGCTTTCACCTCCATCGTCCCGCTGAGGGTTTCGGCGACATCCCCGATATTGTGGTCGTATCGTTCCGCAGAGATCTCGGTTCGTATGCTCGCCTCGGGCATCGAATCGTTGCTACTCAATTGAGCTTTTAGCTTCTCAGCGGCCTGGGCGTTTGCTTGTTGGAGCATCAGGTTACGCAGAGCGTCTCGCACTTCCAGAGTGACATTAGTACCTGCTCCGAAGCCTGAAGATTGAGCCCCATCTGCTGGCGGTGGCGCGACATCCTTGACATTGACTGTGCCCTGTACCACCACCTGCTCTTCTATCAGCCTTCCTGATAATCGTTGCGCAGTGGTGTCCAGCCTTGGGCCGCCTATCTCGACCAGGACTTCCACATCTCGGGTCAATGCCTGGGTTTCCGGATATATCTCAACGGTCGCGACGGGTATTAGTAGATAAGCCAACAGCGCTAGGAGGAGCGAAAAGGCAACGCCGATCAGCAATCCCCACCGACTGATACTCAGGGCTGGGGCGAACTCTTCCGGATCGCTAAATGGAACCGTCTCGGCCGTATCAGGCCGGGATGATTTGCTGCGGTAGTAGGCTTTCATGGAGCGATATACGTTGCGGAAGCCGTTTTCGGTGGCCAGAGCTCTCCGTCTCAAATCGTTGCTTATGATAACGAAATCTAACCCCAGATCCCTCTGCAGCCTGCGGAGCACGCGATACTCCACGCCGTCCTTCAGCACTTTGGAGTTGGAGGGGATTACGACGACCGCTCGCGGGACTCGAACGCTTTCCAGTTTGCTCCTGATGGATGTGAGGTCGTCGTCAGTCTCGACTTGAATCACTGCTTCTTGTGTTGGCCCATGTCCCGCGATGGTGTCCAGATAGGTGCGAAGGTCATCGCTCGTGGTCAATCTGATGATGTCTTCTTCACTTCGTCTTAGAGCCGACATAGTAAACCTCGAACCATGGCTGGTGAGAGAGGCAGATAGGGAAATGCTGAACCCTTCATCGCGTGCCCTATATTTATCTATCAAGGTTGATCGGTTGGGGGAGATGCAAGATGCGGGCCTGTATGGACTCAGAACTCAAGGCTAGTCTGCGCAGCGGCGTCGAGGGCGAGATCTGCGGCGCGAATGAGGCCACGCTGGTAAGATAGCGTATGAAACCCCGGCATCCATTGGCCGTGCAATTGGTCCGAGATAGCGGCAACGAGCGCGATGCGGGTACCGCGGTGGGCGGCGACTGTGTATAGGGCCGCCGCCTCCATCTCCACGCAAAGGACGCCTGCAGATCGGAGGCTGGCCACAGTTTCCGTACACTCCCTGTATGGGGCATCTGTGGTCCAGGTGCAACCAACGGTTGGATTGCTGCGCCCCCGTCTCTGGGCGCTGGATAACAAACCGTCTATCAGATCCGCTGAAGCTGATACGTACTCGGACGCAGGGGTGTAATGGTAAGAAGTGCCCTCTCGACGGAGGGCACGGTCCGCGACAATCAGTGAGCCGATAGGTAGGGACGGTTGGATACTACCCGCAGAGCCGACGATTATTGCGGTTCGTACCCCTGCAGCGATCATCAGCTCTAATGCCGAAGCTGCTGCTGGGGCGCCGATAGGAAGTCTGGCTATAGCAATAGGCAATCCTTGGATATCCCCTCTTGCAATGGGCCAGAAGACAGGAGTTGGCCATCTCTTGGGAGAGCTGTCTCCAATACGCTCTGCCAAATAATCAAAGGAGATGCGTTGGAAAGTACCTACCAGTATGTTTGGTAGCGCCAACTCCTCAGACTGGCAATCCATAAGCTGGCGGTAGTAATCCAAAACCGTTTCGGGGTTGATGATCGGCTCCGACTCATCGACCTGCCATGTCGACATATCATCACCTGCTGTAAGACTATGGCGATTGTAGCGGTTGGATAACTGTAGGTGCAATATCGCCGCTTTTCGCCGTTTTTTACGACAACATCTTTAAGATTGTTATATATTTGTAATTACAGGGGTTGCGCAGGTCGGGTAACATAGTGATATAATTCACAACTATGTGACGCAGGGTGTCTTGATGGCAATACCGACGATGGTCTCTGTGCAGTAGCGTAGTTCAGCTAGTTCAACTATGGTGTTGTTATGCCGGCGCAGTATATTCCAATTGCTGTCCTGTTCTGGGTGTTGGTGCTCTTCTCGGGCGTGATGCTGCTTCTAACACGCCTATTAGGGCCCTATAGGCCTAATCCTGCAAAATCCCTCCCTTACGAAAGCGGTATTCCACCCATTGTTCCCGCTAGGCGGCGGTTCAGGGTGAAATTCACGCTAGTCGCGATGCTGTTCATCCTGTTCGATATTGAGATAGTGTTTCTCTATCCGTGGGCCGTCGTAATAAGGCAGTTGGGGATGTTTGCCCTCATCGAGATGCTGGCTTTCGTCGGTATTCTGCTGATAGGGTACTTTTATGTTTGGAAGAAGGGGGCCTTCGATTGGGAGTAGAGGCCTTATTACCCGGTACTTTAGGGGTCTGGGTAACCAAACTGGCTAACTGGGGCCGGCAGGGCGCAGTTTATCCCCTGACCACCGGTCTAGCTTGCTGTGCCATAGAAATGATGTCTATGAGCATGGCCAGATACGATATCTCACGGTTCGGTATGGAGGCGTTTCGCGCTACTCCACGACAATCGGACCTACTGATCGTGTCCGGTCGTGTGTCGAAGAAGATGGCGCCGGTGCTCAGGCGGCTGTACGACCAGATGCCCGAGCCAAAATGGGTGATAGCGATGGGCGATTGCGCCTCCTGTGGTGGGGTGTTTAACAACTACGCTATCCTCCAAGGCGTCGATAAGATTATTCCGGTGGATTTCTTTGTGCCGGGGTGCCCGCCTCGCCCTGAGGCATTGCTTGAGGCTATTGTCAAGCTCCGGCAGAAGATCCGAGACGAGGGGGACATCGATGGCAGGATCTGATCCGGTATTAGAAGAGCTGCACTCGGCTCTTGGTGACGGCCTGCTCGGTATCGATGTTGATCAGGCCGGCTCGACCATTTTGGTCATAGATAAAGGGTCGATCCGCGATGCATGTCGGCTTCTTCGCGATGGGGATGAGAAATTCATCCATTTATCCGGGGTTTGGGGGGTCGATTATTCCGAGCTGGGGTTGGAACCACGTTTTGCGGTGGTGTACTACCTCTACTCGCCTTCATCGAAGCGGCGGTTGGGGCTGAAGGTCCCTGTCGATGAGTCCGAAGCTGTCGTGCCTTCGGTGGTGGAGATCTTCCCTGGAGCGGATTGGCACGAACGAGAGACTTTCGATATGTTCGGAATCGAATTCGATGGGCACCCTAACCTCGAGCGGATACTG
>JBMNNU010000154.1:0-7643 GCA_050942695.1 Chloroflexota bacterium | reverse complement strand
CCCAGTCCGGCAAGGGCAGGCTAGCCCAATTATCTGGTTCTAGCACATGGGAGAGAGATGGCGAATTCAACCGACAAGTCCGAGTGGACAAGTAAGCCCCTGACCCCCTCCATGAGCTGTTTCCCCGAAATTAGGAGTCTGTTATATCCAGTGATAGAGTGATCATCCTGATTGACAATGGCGTAATCGAATAGCTTGCGGCAAAGGTACGCCAAAAGGGGCTTAAAAACGAAGCCGGCGGGATCCGGCGCCGTCCCGTAACTGTGATGCGGCTGTGAGAGATCGTGGCCGATAAGTCGTGTGCCTGCCTTTTCCTGGATTTAAGCATTCCCAGGAGAGAGGGTCGAATCAGCGTGGAGCGGATCTTCCCTTGCCTATCCATAGGAATGGGTTATTTTCCCCCGTTTCTACTCCTCAGCTTCCCCCTCAGATGGATCGATTGATAGCACATTCAAAGGTAGCACCACACTGTGCGTAGTCACGCTGCTAGTGCCGAATTCACGTGAGAAATAAGGGAGACTTATGTATGACAACAGCTGCCCTGGTTTCAATTATTGCGCTGGTAGCCGTAGTGCTTATCAGCTGTATTAATGAGGCAACCCACCCCGGTATCCTATCCATCGGTTTTGCCATTCTGGTTGGGGGTATCTGGAGCGGGCTTAATGGTACCGATGTCATGAAATTTTTCCCCGTAGACCTATTTATGATTCTTGTTGGTGTGACCTATCTTTTTGCTATAGCCCAGGTTAACGGGACTATGCCCAAGTTTACATCTTACGCTATACGGCTCTGCGGTGGCAACGTCATCCTGGTGCCTGTAATCATCTTCATCCTTACCACCTTCTTTACAACCATCGGACCTGGCAACATCGCTGCCACCGCCCTGATGGCTCCCCTGGCAATGGCGATTGCAACTCGCATCAATCTAAGCGCTTTCCTGATGACACTCCTGGTGGTAGGCGCCGCCAACGGCGCTGCTTTCTCGCCCTTTGCGCCTAGCGGCATTATCTCCAATGGCATTATCGCTTCAAAAATTGCGCCTTCTTTAGAAACTATGAGCAGTGTAAACCTCCAATCTCTAGCTTGGAAGATTCATTGGAATTCGGAGATTGCTCAGGGGGTGATTAACATCGGCGGCTTCCTGCTCTTAGGTGGCTTGGCCTGGGCGAAAAACCAGAAAAATGGCTTTCTCAACATTGACGAAATCGCTCCTAAGCCGGAACGTTTTACCGCCAAGCAGGTCTATACTCTTGTAGCCATTGCTGCCCTACTGGTGATGGTGATCGTGCCCGGGCTTCCCGCCTTCAAAGGACTTTTACCTTCTTGGTTTATCAGTATTGTCGCCAACGTAGGTACTATAGGCTTTATTCTATCTGCCATCCTCTTGCTCTTGAATGTGGCAGATTCCAAACAGGCCATGATGTCTGTACCCTGGGGAGTTATCATGATGGTTTGCGGGGTGACCGTTCTAATCAACGTAATGGAAAAAGCCGGCGGTCTGGCAGCCATGGTGACAATCATCTCCAATATATCCAATCCTGTCACGATTAACGGCTGGCTGGGTTTGATTACCGGCGTCCTCTCCGCCTACTCCAGCTCATCTGGTGTGGTTATGCCCATGTTTCTACACATGGTACCCGACCTGGTCAATGAATTAGGCGGCGGCGATCCGGTGGCTCTCATATCCAGCATCAACATCGGGTCTCACCTGGTTGACACAAGCCCCCTCTCCACTTTAGGAGCTCTCTGTATTGCCTGCGCTGGCGAGCACGAAAACAAATCAAGGTTGTTTAGAAACCTCCTGATCTGGGGCCTAAGCATGTCGGTTGTTGGCGCTATCGCTTGCCTTGTCTTTTTTGGAATTCTGGGTCTTTAGAGGATATTTGTGCTTGAAATCATCACCTGGCGGGTGAATGGGGTAAACGGGCGGGGATGGATGATGGTTACTAGAATCCTATAACTCCATTCCCCTTTTCCCCATCCACAATCCGAATCCATAGATTTCCGATTTTAATACGGACTGTGTTGATGCTATGTATCGCAATTTGATACAATTATTGTTGTGAGCCCGGGCATCACAGTTCACATTGGCCGACGTAGCTCAGTGGTAGAGCAGTGGTTTCGTAAACCACCGGTCGTCAGTTCGAATCTGACCGTCGGCTCTATTTCTGCCCCATTCTCCATCATTAGCTGGTTTTTCTTGTTAGCCTGTTTCTAAATAGGGAAGGTTTTTTGTGATTTTTGCACTGTTGCCATTCGAACCCAGTTGATTATTTAACCTATCATCAGTTATAGTCCCACTGTCTTTATTCATTATTCCATTGGCAAGTCCCTATACCTACGCACTTTGTTGCTATTATTTTCAAGAGAGGCTCTGTATGAAGCGTACGTACCAAATCGCTGGCACCGTATTCCTTCTGTTTTCGGCTTTCGTTGTCTGGCAATCCCTGGAACTCAAATTCTACACGTCTCTGGGACCCGGCCCCGGCTTCTTCCCCTTCTGGCTGGCCATATTCTTGGGAGCACTTTCGCTGGGTATGATCTATCAAGCCACCTTCAAACCAGAAGAGCCGATGCCATCCGACTTCTTCGCATCCAAAAAGGGCTACCTCAAATGCCTTGCAATCATCCTGGCGTTGACCTTTATCGTCAGATTCATGGATGAGCTCGGCTTCCGGCTATCCAGCTTCATCTTCTACATGTTCCTACTGTTCGCGCTAGGGAGACAGAATATCATCGTCGCCCTGCTCGTGTCCCTAGCAGGTAGCTGGGGCGTCTACTACGTTTTCGTAGAACTGCTCAAAGTGATCCTTCCAGTCGGAATGTTCGGTTTTTAGGAGGGCCTGGTGGAAAGTCTTCAACTGCTAATGGGCGGCTTCGGCATTGCCCTGCAACCAACCAATCTTATGTTCGCACTTATGGGGTGTCTTCTGGGAACCATGATCGGTGTGCTGCCGGGACTCGGACCATCCGCCGGGACGGCTGTGCTCATCCCTGTTACCTTCGTACTTGAACCGACCCCTGCCATCATCATGCTGGCCGCCATCTACTACGGTGCCATGTACGGCGGGACCATCACCTCGGTATTGATCAACACCCCTGGCGAGGCAGCTTCGGCCATCACCTGCCTCGAAGGCTACGAGATGGCAAAACGGGGGCGTGGGGGAGCGGCGCTGGCTATTTCTGCCATTGGCTCCTTCATCGGAGGGACATTTGCCACTATGGGGCTAGTGCTGGTTGCCCTGCCGCTCACCAACCTAGCCCTTAAGTTCGGCCCTCCAGAGTTCTTCGCCCTGATGGTATTAGGGCTGTCGCTCGTCACCGGTCTCGCTAGTAAGTCGATGATCCGCGCGCTGATGTCCGCCATCTTCGGTCTGCTGATCGCCATGGTGGGGATCGATCCAGTCATGGGAGCCCCTCGCTTCGCCTTCGGCATAACTGAGCTGCTGGACGGCTTCGGCTTCGTCCCAGTGATTATGGGGGTGTTCGGCATCAGCGAGATCCTTCTGAATGCCGAGAGCGAAGCCCGCGCGGTGTTCGAAACCAAGGTAACCAACCTGATGCCCACAGCCCAGGACTTGAAAGACTCGGTTGGAGCTATTGCTCGCGGCACCGTGATCGGTTTCTTCCTCGGACTCATCCCAGGGGTGGGGTCGGTAGTCCCTGCATTCATGTCCTACGTTGCTGAGAAAAAGTTCCACAAGAACCCCGAGAAGTTCGGCACAGGTGTCATTCAGGGAGTTGCTGGCCCCGAGACCGCCAACAACTCTTACGCAAACGCGGCCCTCATCCCGCTGTTTACCCTAGGTATACCGGGCTCGCCCACCATCGCAGTGCTGATGGGTGCCTTCATGATGAACGGCCTGATCCCCGGCCCATTCCTGTTTGTGGAGCACTCGGAGTTCGTCTGGGCGGTCATCGCAAGTCTCTATATCGGAAACGCTATACTGTTGATCCTAAACCTGCCTCTTATCCCACTGTGGGTCTCGATCCTGAGGGTGCCCTACTCCATCCTGTTCGCCCTGATCCTCGGCTTCTGCGTGGTCGGCTGCTACAGCCTGGAAAGCAGCACCTTCGACATCGGAGTAATGATGGTCTTCGGCATGGTCGGCTACGTCTTCAAGAAGCTGGATATCCCACTCGCCCCTCTAGCCCTCACCTTGATCCTAGGGCCACTGATGGAAAAGGGGTTGCGGCAGTCGCTGGAGATTTCGCGCGGTGATTTCTCCATCTTCTTCACCCGCCCTATCTCTCTGGGGCTTTTGATCATCGCCACACTGTTCGTGCTCTCCGCCAGCTTGCGCGTATTCAAGCAGGTGCGAGGCTCGGACTCGCAGGTATGACCTGCGCTTAAATAGCGGTGTTACTGTTACCCCCGCCAGACTGTCAGTCTGGCGGGGGTACTGCACCCTTCAGCAACAGCAATAAAGCTGACCGCTGATAGCTACTCCACGGGCACGAATCCTGCGCATGAAAAACTTGGAGGTTTTTGCCTCTACTCCGGTTGCCAGAATGGTGGTCGGAGGGACAATCGAATAAACAATTGAATAAAGCAAATAGACCCGGCGAGATGCCGGGTCTATTTGCTTTATCTTTTTTTCCTATCGGAGTCCGGGAGGAGCCTCTAGAGGTATCTTGCCTGCTTTACAGATTGGGCAATCGCCGGGCTCGTAAGTCTCGTGCTCCACCAGACAGAAGAGCGGGTATCTAAAGGTCACGTTGCCCCGATTCCAGATAGCCGCAACGCCGACCACTTCTCCCCCCTGCCTTTCCACGGCCTCGATCACTCGGAGCGCTGAACCGCCGGTGTCCAGTACATCCTCAACCACCAAGACCCGCTTTCCGGCAATCATGTCCACCACCGATGGCCGAAAGTAGCGATTATCCCTCTCACCCTCTGCATATACTGATATGGCTTTCGGTTCTAGATAGTAAGCCACGAAGGGAGCCATCATGGCCCCTCCCATCGAGGGTCCTGTGACCACCTGTATCTTTTCCGCAAAGAAGTGCTTGGCTATCTTGTAACAAAGCTTACTGGATACGTCGACATTGGCCAAAACACGATCTTTCTCAACAAATACCGAGCCATGAAGACCTGAAGAATAGCGGTAATGGCCGCTCTCGAAAAGGGCGCCTGTTTTTTGTATTAACCGTTGTATCTGTTCCCGGTCCTCCATCATCCACCCCCTCAATCGGATGGTCACTAGTATACCAACTTCCCAACAATATGGTGCACAGGGAATTCAGGGGAGACAGCATCGCAATGCGGGCTGACCAGATCAAGCCCAGGGGTTGGAGAACGATAATCAACGTCGACCGTAAACGGCTGGATTCACCAAAAGTGCACTTTGGCAAACCCAGCCGCTCGCGACCCAGACGTAGCCCAGCCGTCAACGACGCACTTACCGCCTACTGAAAGCCATTACTCGAGGCCTGAGGATAAAGGACCGCTTGCCCAGAGATTTCGCGGCATCCCACTGTTCCTTCAGGTCAAGCTCTCTGGTGTAGAACTCTGCACCGCAATTGATGCAGTACATCACCCAGTCGAGGCCTATGGAATCCCACTTCGCCAGCTTGCCCCCGCATTTCTCGCACTGTACGGTCATCATCTTCGAAACCTCCGATTACTTGAGTGCGGTCCTCCCTTCGAGGCCATGGTATTCGCCCTTTTTCAGTACGGCGCAAAAGCCAGAGTGGAGATTACATCCGGTTGGAGGCTCTCCACTTTGCGCCTTCGATATCGCCAAGGTCTAGAGCCTGATCGCTGCATTTTTTGGGGAAACCTATGGAAAGAAACCGTGTAGTAGATATGCAATTTTCAGGCCACGATGTGGGTCTTAAAGCTGAGGCCGTGAGAGGGAAAGTCTGGGGGAAAAATGATCTCAATAGCAAGCGGAGGGCGGAGATCTGAATCCTATTTTTTGAGCAAGCCTTATCTCCCTTCTGGGCAATACCAAGTTCCCTCTCTCTGAGGTAGAGGAAGAATAGCTGGAAGAGGAAGCTGCGCTCTTCGCCTCTCCCCATCAGATCCGGTACGTCTCAAACAGCCTCTTGTCAGCCTCACCGAGAACATCGGCGTACACCTCAACGTAGGGTTCGAGGCCGGAGTTCTTCAGCTTCTTCTTCAGCAGCTCGTCAAGTTGGAACAGCCCGGCGGCGTTCAGCATATGCACGGTGATGCGTATCGGTTTGGTCTCTCCTTCGGCAATTTCCACAGCTTCGACCGAAGCGGCGGATACCGAGTGTATGTTCATGTGGCCGGACTCGAAGGCGATACGGCTGCGCCCCTTCGCCATATCTAGCGCATCACCCAATCGCACGACCCCAGCTTCCAGGGTCAAAGGGCGCCCCTCCGCGCGGTGGTTCAATATCGCGTGGAGAACCTCGGATACGATCGCCCGCTTCGGCACAGTAGGGTATATCCCTTCCAGCAACTCCATCGCCTTTTGGTGCGCGATGAAGAGCCCCATCTCCTCGTGGTTCACCCTGTCTATAGACATCCCAACATCGTGGAGTAGCGATGCTAGAACGACCACGACCTCGGCATCCTCGTTGGTCATCTTGTGATCTTTCACCATGTTGGGCACCAGTTCTCGCCCCAGCAGCATGCGAAGGATCCGAAGGGAGATGTTGACCACTATCTGCATGTGGATGGGGCCGTGGTCGCTCATCCCCAGCCGGTCCACCGCGTTCAAGTTCTGGCATCGCCACAACGTATGGAGATCTTCGTCGGCGTTGATACGAGCCAATATTTGCTGCAGAAGTCGATTCCGCTTAGCTGGCAGCCGGATCATCTCCCCAGGGTGGAGCGGCTCCGTGCCTGCTTGCGTCGGCTCCGGCTCCGGGAGCGAGAAGCCCTCTGCCCGCTGGATCTCTGTTTCGGGCATTTTCTCCATATCCATAAATAAAAACCCCTATAATTTGTCTCTTCAGATAGGTTAGCAAAGTAGCGAGCGTACTTCCAATACCGACCTCATCGATTGCCATCTTTTACTAGATGTTAACGAATCGTTGAAGGATAAAGGAGATCAACATCTCCAAATACTAGGAGGTAAACAGAAAAGGCGGGGCTGAGCCCTGCCTTTTCTGTTTACCTCCTAGTACCCTTTTGCTATACTGAGCTTTAAGAAACTTCCTGTATAATTTCTTCCCATTTAGTATCACCAACAACCAACCGGAGGGTCAATATGTCGGGTGGCGTCATGTTCGCCGAGCTACATATGCTATCAGGCGAACGCCAGGAAAGCTCAGACCTGGCAGGTGTCGCCAACCCTCCACTGCTGTCGCTGTTCAAAAGGCGCCGCGGGCAGCTCTTCACAGTTGTAGAGCCCAATCTCCCGGGAGCGACAACGCTGTGCCGGCGGCTGATAACGACCATCGAAGACGAGTACTTCAGGGACTCGTCACGATCGGTGATCACCAGCCTTCGCGAAGCCATATCCGCTGCCAACGAACTGCTGCGAGCCGAGAACGCCAAGACACCACCAGACGCCCAATTGAGAGTGGGCCTCTCCTGCGCTGCTGTGCGCGAGGGTGATGTCTATATTGGCCAGGTAGCTCCTGCCAACGCCTTTATTTTTCACGATGATACCGTTAAGCGGGTTTTCAGCACCTACAGCGTCATCCCCAACGTCACTGGTGAA
>JBMNNU010000153.1:0-7698 GCA_050942695.1 Chloroflexota bacterium | reverse complement strand
CATCGACCTATCCCGCATCGACTATGAGGACCCGGAGGTGTACAGAGCGCTGGGGGAGGCCGACACCATCGGCGTGTTCCAGGTGGAGTCCGCGGCCCAGATGCAGACCATCGTCCGGATGAGGCCTCAGAACCTGGTTGACATGGCCATAGAGGTTGCGCTGGTGCGCCCCGGGGTAGGGGCATCGGACTCGACCCACATGTACGTCGCTCGCCGGACGGGCAAGGAGTCGGTGGCCTACGACCACCCCCTGGTGCGCCGGGCGCTGGAGCGCACCCTGGGGGCGATCGTGTTCCAGGACCAGGTCAACCAGTTGGCGATAGATGTGGCCGGCTTCTCCAGTTGGGAGGCCGACAGGCTACGCCGGGCCTTCGGTCGCCGCGACAACCGGCACCTCATCGACGCTCTCTGGGAGAAGTTCCGAG
The DNA here is from genome assembly GCA_050942695.1 of Chloroflexota bacterium. Lineage (GTDB taxonomy): Bacteria > Chloroflexota > UBA6077 > UBA6077 > UBA6077 > JBMNNU01. The sequence continues at coordinate 7,273 of JBMNNU010000153.1, read as the reverse complement.
ATGGGGCCTTGAGCCGGGGCGTTCCTGAGGAGGTCGCACGCAAGATCTTTCTCAGGTTCAACGGCCAGTACATGTTCCCCGAGTCCCACGCCTACGCCTTCGGGGTCACCGCCTACCAGTCCGCATGGCTCAAGCGCTACTACCCCCTGGAGTTCTACGTAGGTATATTCAATCAGCAGCCGATGGGCTTCTACAACCTGGAGACGCTGAAGGAGGACGCCAGACGCCACGGGGTCAAGGTGCTGAACCCCGACATCAACCTGAGCCGCGAGAAGTGCATAATCCACGAGGAGTGTTTGCTGCTGGGGTTCCTACTGGTGGCTGGCGTTGGAGAGGTGGCCGCGCGGCGGCTGGTGGAGGAGAGGGACAGGAACGGCCCCTACACATCCCTAGCGGACCTGATGGAGCGCACCGGCCTCTGGATGGAGGTGTACGACAACCTGGCGGACGCCGGTGCCTTCGACGCCCTGGGCCCGGACCGCCGGATCATCCGATGGGAGGTGGGCCTGCGCTACCGCCCCGCCAGGGTGGGCAAGGGCGCGGCTCGCAGCGTAGCGTCGGGGCTTGTCCCCGACGAGACACAGCAGGGCTACGAGGAACGCCAGTTGTCGCTCACACTGCCGGTGGAGCAGGACATGGCGCCGCTGCATCCCCAGTCGCTCAGAGAGCGGATGGAGGGTGAGTACCGCACCCTGAATCTCTACCCCGGCGGGCATCTGATGGCCCATCTGCGCCCGCAACTCCCTCTCGGGGTGCTCTCCAGCGAGGATGTATCCCGGATGGAAGACGGGCAGAGGGTGCAGGTGGCGGGGTTGATCATCCGCCGCCAGCGGCCTCACCCCCACAGCGGCGTGGTATTCCTCACCCTGGAGGACGAGTTCGGCCACATCCCCCTGATAATCTGGCCCCAACTGTACGAGCGGTACCGGGCGCAGTTCCGCTTCCCCGTGGTGCTGGTAACGGGCATCGTATCCCGCAGGGACGGCACCATGAACGTAGTTGTGCAGCGGGTGGAGGCCTCAAGCGAGGTGGGGTACGCCCCGCCATCCAAGAACTGGTGCTGAGGGGCAGTTTGGATCGCGAAAAGCGCGAAAGAAAACGCGAAAAATGCGAATAGCATTTTTCTCGCGACTTTTGCGGTGTATTTATGGAAAGGTACTCAGAGCTCAGTCAAAGGAGGGATACTCCCTTCGAGCGGCGATAGTGGAGCTATAGGCGCCCCATAGTTGCGGGGGGAGGAGTTGACCTATAGCCGCCATCACTTCGGTTCGGGCCCAGTCATCCAGGGATTCGCTTGTGCCCTCTGGCCTGTTTCGCAGATGGAACGGCCGTCCGAAGCTGAGGACGAGAGCCCCATCTTCCAGGTACACGCCGGCAGGCAGGAGAGGAACCCCCAGGCTGTTGATCTTCCAGAGAAAGGCTCCGCTGCCGGGCAGCGCCTTCTGCAATGTGTAGGTAGCCCGGCCTTCTGGGAAAACGCCCACCGGTTCTGGGTGAGGGTTGCCGGCCTTAGCCGGATGCCCCAGGTAGGCCAGAACCCGACGAAGAGCACGGGCGCGACCCGATACGTCGGAGGGTCGGGCTGGAAGCGAGACCATCCCCCAGCTTTTTGCAGCCCTGGGGAACAAGAGGGAGGTTATTGGGTTGGGAATCCATCTCCCCGCTATCTCGAACCAGCGCCATTCGGATATTGCGAGCCAATGGAGCTCACGCCTATCGGGTTCCCGAACTGTGGCAACCGCGTGGGTGAGAGCCGCTGCGGCCCACCCGACCCAGAGATCCGAAGTTTGATAGTGGTTCGCCACCAGGACGAAAGGATCAGAGCGCGGGACCCGATCCAGCCCGGCGATCCTGGGCGCCGGGTCCATCAGGGATACCACCCGTCCCGCATCCTCGGCCAGGGAGCGCTGCTCTCCGCTGAGCACATCCCGGAGCACATCCAGCACAAAGCGTGGCCCAAGGCGGCGTAGCCCCTCAAAAATCGTCCACCGCTGATCCCGCTCCGCCATCGCCCCTCCTGGCTAGGATCAAGCATATTGCATGCTAGGCAAAGCGGGGTGGCAGGCGGGGCCTATTACCCCTTGGAGGAGTCTGGGATGTCCCCTAAAGGCGGGTCCAGGGCACTCAACGCGAGCGAGCACAGCGTTGAGGCCTGGCGGGCGTGACGCTGCGCCCACTCGCGTCACGGGGGTGTCACCAAGTATTATTTTTTTCTACCCGTGGATTAACCTGGGCAGGCAGCGCACACACACCCACTCGCTCCGCCCATGCATCCGCACGGGAAGCAGCGCTACTAGGGTATCGTCGCACTTGCAGGAGAAGCAGGCAGGTTCGGGGGCGTGAGCAGGTTTCTTAGCCCCGCCCGCCGAGATGTGGCGCAGCACCGCCTCTTCGTCGAAAGCAGCCGCTTCTCGCTCAGTGATGCTCAGCGCACCTGTGGGGCAAACGCCGAGGCAGAAGCCCGCTCCGTCGCAAAGCTCCTCTTTCACCACCCTGGCTTTTCCATCTATCAGCTCGATAGCGCCCTCGGCGCAGGGGGTCACGCACAATCCACACCCGTTACACAGCTCATCGTCGATCTGTACTATCTTCCTTATAGCCACCGTATCAGCCTCCTCACCGGTATCTTTTGATTGTATTGTGCATCAAAAGCCGGCCAACGTCTGCGACTTTAGTCTCACGTTCCATCTCGCGGATACATTCTCGAGAGGCGATGAGCGGGGACTACTACACGACCAAATTGGTTTTGATAGACGGCGAAGCCGTCTGACTGGAGCACGGGCGTCTCGCCCGCCTCTAAAATGTAGCCGAAGGCTTATGGTGTTTAACAAATCGTCGCCGTTTCAGGTGAGTAACTCCACGATGTCGCCGTCTTTCAGCACGTACTTGCGCCCGATACGCTGGCTCTGGAACTTCCCGGAACCCCACAGGACAGCGTACTTCAGCTTTTCCTTGATCTCTTTGTGTATCAGTGCGGCCAGGTCGTCGACCGTGCTACCCGCTTTCAGCACTGTGGGTTCATTCAAATTGGCATCCTTTCCCGGGGGTTTCGTGTACACGCGGATAACGTTCAGCTTCTCGAACAGAAGCCGCCGCAACTGATCCAGTCCCTCCCCGGTAACAGCCGAGACCGTGATCAATGGCAGCCTCCCGGCAACGTCCATCTCCAGCAGTTCCAGATTCTCCCTGGCGTCATCCTCGTCCAGCTTATTGGCCACCAGTACGGCTTTCTTCCGGAAGATCATAGTGTCATTGTCCATCCCTTCGCCCTCGGCAACAGGCTCGATACGCATAGCCGCCAACTCACTCTGCAGCGTCTCGTAGTCGGTGAGGGGATCTACGGAAAGATCCACCACCAACGCGAGCAGGTCGGCGTACCTGATAGCAGGGCGCATCCAACCAGGCGTACCCTTATCGACCACGGGAGGTAGGTCTACCAACTGGATGAGGACGTTCTCGAAGGGCATCATGGCAGGTTGTGGTAGCTGTGTGGTGAAAGGATAAGGGCCAATTTTGGGGTTGGCTCCGGTCAGGGCAGCCATCAGTTGAGATTTACCGGCGTTAGGTGGGCCTACAAGCGCTACCTGGCCAGCGCCCTCCTTGGGGACGTGGTACAGTTGAGTGCGACCCGCGCCCTTTTTCTGCTCAGCCTCCTCTGTGAGCTTGGCAATGCGAGCCCTCAACTCAGCCCGGAGATGGTCCGTGCCCTTGTGTTTGGGCATGATGGCCAGCATGTTCTCCAGGGCTTCTATTTTGTCCTGCGGCGTTTTTGCCTGCCGGAAGGCTTTCTCGGCCTCGAAGTACTGGGGAGGCAGATTCGTCGGCATAGAGGCCTCCTCAGAATGTTTCTATACAGGGATTCTAGAACAAAAGGGGCGTATAGCGATAGGCCATACGCCCCTTTAGCACCAAAGTCGTAATTACTTCATCTTATCGCGGATCTGCTTCACAGCAGCCGATGCTGAGTTGAACATGAACCCGATATCGTTCATGCAGGCGAGGAACTGGAATCCCTGCTCGATTCGCAAGGATACCTCTTCGACGCTCCGGCAGTGGATGCCAGCCGGCGTGCCGACCTTCTTGGCCGCTCTCAGCACCTCGGCCACAGCCTCGGCATGCCTCGGGTCCTTCTCTCCCAGCCCTTTTCCAAAGCCCATGGACCAGGACAGGTCGCCAGGGCCGATGAAGCAGGCGTCGACGCCCGGCACCGATAGGATCTCTTCCGCTTTCTTGACTGCATCGATGTGCTCGATCTGGACGACCACCAGGATCTCATCGTTGGCATGCTGCGTATAATCTGGGCCGGCCCAGAAGCGCCATCGCCCGCCCCCGGCGCTCCTGATACCCTCCGGTGGGTACTTGGCGTATCTAACGGCGTTAGCAGCTTCCTCAGCCGAGCACACCATAGGGACGACGATGCCCCAGGCGCCGGCATCGAGTATCCGTTTGATGTAGACGGGATCGTTGTCTGGGATGCGACACATCGGCATGGCATTGGTGGTGCCTATGGCTATGAACATGTTGTTAAGCATCTCGAAGTCGATGGGGCCGTGCTCCATGTCGATAGTTACCCAATCCCAGCCAGCGTGAGCCATGGCCTCAGCAGAGTTCACGCAGGGGAAATTGAGCCAGGTGCCTATAGCAGGTTTCCCTTCTTGCAGAAGGCGCTTGGTAGTGTTGATGCGCATACTTCTTCAACCCTCCTCGGTATATTGAAACGCCACAAGCAATAGTTCACAAGGATGCACCTTTGGACATCCTTACTGTGAGCGCGATCGGCCATCGACCGACACTGAGCAGCGTACCGGATACCATCGTATTGTATTTATCTTTAGACAAAAAGGCTAGCTCTTTCGACCGTGGTCCGGTTTGTGCCAACAGTGACCTGAAACCTCAAAGAGGAGGTGGGACCATGGCCAGAACCATCGGATACATCTTCGGTAGCCTGCTGATGCTGGAAGGGCTTATCGGATTGGCTCAGCCCCGTTTGGGCTTCGAGCTTTACGATCGGGGGTTACACCGCTACTACCCCAAGCCGCTACAGCGAATTGTCGAGAGCTACCGGAATCTCAGCGATCCGGCTATTCAGTATACAGCCTTCTGGTTTGCAGCAATAGGCGGATTGATCCTATGGCTCGCCAGCTTGGCACGAGATTAACAGGTGAATCGGGGCATGTTCCGATGTTGTACAACATCGGAACATGCCCCTTTGTTACGTTGCTCTCGCCGTGAGTATCCTCTACTGACCGCTGCATAGGTAGCCAAAGGCGGGTCCAGGGCGCAGCGCCTGGCGGGGCTTGGGGTGCCCCCAATAAATTTACCCCTCTATGCAGAGGTCGATAGAACTGGATCAATATTTGCTCATCCAATTATTGCGGAGGTTCTGAAGGGCTGATGAATTGGCAGTCCCTTTTCTTGTGGGGTTTTGCCGCCACACTGGTTCTCACCACGATCGTTAGTATCGGTCAGGGAGCGGGGCTTACACGGATGGATCTCCCCTTCTTGCTGGGAACGATGGTGACCCCCAATCGCGACCGGGCTAAGGTTATCGGCTTCGCCATACATTTCGTGAACGGCTGGTTTTTTGCCTTTTTCTACGCACTCTTCTTTGAAGCCCTCGGAATAGCGACCTGGTGGTTAGGATTGTCTTTCGGGGCGTTTCACGGCATCTTTGTCCTCGTTACCCTTTTACCTCTCGTTCCTGGGATACACCCGCGAATGGTTTCCGATTTCGCAGGCCCGGAGCCAACACGCCAACTGGAACCCCCAGGCTTTCTGGCGCTTAATTATGGTCGCCGTACACCCCTTGGAATCCTGGTATCCCACCTGCTGTATGGTGCCATCCTCGGAATGTTCTACCTACTAGTTTGACCAATTAAGCTTCGGCTTGCTGAAGGGTTAACGCAGCGTTGATCAAAGCGATGTGGGTTAGGGCTTGGGGGTAGTTGCCGAGGAACCGGCCAGTTTTCGGATCCATCTCCTCAGGGAACAGCCCGAGATCGTTCGCGCGTGATAACAGTGCTTCGAAAGTCCGATAAGCATCGCGTACTCGACCAGACAGGGCGAGGTTCCCCACCAGCCAAAAGCTGCAGGTTAGGAAGGCGCCTTCCTGCCCAGGCAGACCATCGTCTATCCCCCGATACCGATAGATGAACTCGCCTACACCGAGCTGACGCTGCACCACATCGATAGTTGAGTTCATTCGCGGGTCAGCCCCATTGATGAACCCGACTAAGGGCAAGGTGAGGAGGCTACCATCCACATCCTGGCCTCCAAAGACGCGGACAAAGCTTCCCAACCGCTGGTTGTAGCCGCGAGTAAGGATCTCTACACGGATCTCTTCCTTCACTCGATCCCAACTGTCCGCAACGTTAGCTATTCCTGACCTTCTAGCGATTCTCGCGGCACAGTCCAGAGCTCGCCAGGCCATCACCTTCCCGTGAACGTGCTGAGCTTTACCTGAACGGAGCTCCCATATCCCGTGATCGGGTTCTTTCCATCGCCTTGCTACGTAATCAGCAGCGCCGATTAGGAGGTTTCGGGTATCGCTATCGAGGGTGCCGGTGATGTTGTAGTAATGCTCGAGGGCAGCCATCACCTCCCCATACAAATCTATCTGAAATTGTGAGATAGCCCCGTTTCCAATACGAACCGGCCTGGAACCGCAATACCCCTCTAAGTGGTCGAGTTCACGTTCAGGGAGGTGAGTTTCCCCGTAAAGGTTGTACATGACCTGTAGTGCAGGGTGGGTCAAGCGGGTTGCGTGTAGCATCCATTGGATAAATGCGTCTCCTTCAACATAGTATCCCAAACTATACAGGGCGCGGACGGTGAAGGAGGCATCTCGGAGCCAACAGTAGCGGTAATCCCAGTTGCGGACCCCGCCGATTTCTTCTGGTAACGATGTGGTGGGCGCTGCAACTATAGCTCCTGAAGGTGCAAAGGCCATTAGTTTGAGCACCAGGGCGCTTCTGAGCACAGCTTCACTGTAAGGGCCAGTATAGCTACAATGCTCAGACCAGTTACGCCAGAAATCCAGAGTCATATCGATGATCTCTTCGGCATCGTCGTTCAGGCTCGGGTAGACGCTGGGCGCGTCCTGACTGAAGGCCAGTCCAAAATAGTGGCGATCCCCAGGGCGGAGGGTGAAACGTTGCAGGAGGTCAGCGCCATCGGCGTTTAACGGTAGATCAGAGCGCAAATGAAAAAGATCGAGCCCGGTTTGGCAGACTACGCTGTTGGCTCCACGGGATTCCAGACGAGGGACGATGCG
>JBMNNU010000152.1:0-7710 GCA_050942695.1 Chloroflexota bacterium | reverse complement strand
CTTGGCAAAAGCCAAGCTAGCCGAAGCTATGCGGGCAACGACTCCCCTACTGGTGGACCTATCTCCCCGATCGAGGCGCGGAGACGCGGAGACGCGGAGACAGGGAGACACGAACCGCGAAGGATTAGATTCCCAGCACTCAGAACTCAGAACCCAGAACAGGACTCAGGACGCAGGACTCAGGACTCAGGACTCTCTCCCCCCGTGTGTTCGACTGGTAAAAGCTCGCCATCCGCTGCTCACAGGCAACGTGGTGCCGATAACCGTGGAACTAGGGGCGGACTTCGATATTCTGGTGATCACAGGACCCAATACCGGGGGGAAGACCGTCGCACTAAAAACCGTAGGGTTACTGTGTCTCATGGCCCAATGCGGTCTCCAGATTCCGGCAGAAGAGGGATCGAGCGTTGGGGTCTTCCGATCGGTTTACGCCGACATCGGGGATGAACAGAGCATCGAGCAGAGCCTCTCAACCTTTTCGTCCCACGTAACCCATATCGTGGACATCCTAGACAAAGCGGATGAGACATCACTTGTGCTGCTGGATGAGCTGGGGGCTGGGACCGACCCCCAGGAAGGCTCCGCCTTGGCGAGAGCGATCCTCTCGCACCTGTTAGACCGGAAGGTGCCCACCATAGCCACCACCCACTACTCGGAGCTGAAAAGCTTCGCTCACACCACTCCGCGGGTGGAAAACGCCTCGGTGGAGTTCGACCTGGAGACTTTGTCTCCCACCTACAGGCTCAGCATTGGGTTGCCTGGTCGCAGCAACGCCCTAGCCATCGCAACGAGACTGGGGATGAGGCAGGAGATCATCGAGGAAGCAAAACAGATGCTGCAGCCCACCGATCTGGAGATCGAAGGGCTACTGGCACAGCTCCAGGCCGACCGTGAGCAGGCGCGTTCGGCACGCGCCGAAGCCGAGAGGCTGAGAGAGCAGCTCCGTTCTCAGCGTGCCAGGCTAAACGCAGAGCTGGCAGATATCGAGGAGCGAAGGTATTCCCTCCTGGAAAAGGCCAGGGAGCAGTCGGAGCATGAGCTTGCGGCGCTGAGGCAAAAGGTTCAGCAGGTGATGAGAGAGTTGGAGCAAAGCAGGCTGCAGGCAAACGCTCAGCAGTTGGCTGCTGCTGTAGCCCAGCAAGCAGAGAAAATCCAGCCGTTGAGAGCGCCGAAAAAGCGGCGGCAACAGCGTCGCGAGCCGGTAGCAGCACAGCATCTCAAGGTAGGCCAGGCCGTATACCTACCGAGCCTGCAAAGAGTGGGTACGATAACCTCACTTCTAGATGAAAAAGGAGAGGTGGAGGTTCAACTGGGCTCCATACGGACTCGAGTCAAGGCCGGTGAGCTATCCAGAACCGATCAGCGGGATCAGTCTCTGTCGCGGGAGCCAGAGATCACCTACCGTGTAGATATGGACCGGGCTCCGGCCGTCAGCCTCCAGTTGGACCTGCGGGGGCGACGGGTTGAGGAGGCCCAGGAGGAGTTGGATCAGTATTTGCACGACGCCTACATGGCAGGGCTCAAGGTGGTTAGGATAATCCACGGAAAGGGTACGGGAGCCGTTCGCCAGGCAGTGCGCATGCAACTCGACGGCAGCCCTCTCGTACGCCACTACGAGCCAGCGGAAGCCAGAGAGGGAGGGGACGGCGCTACCGTAGTCTCATTGGCTAACTAGCGCGATACATGGCTTAGTTGAGTCTTTCCTGCTACAATAGCGACTGTTATTTGGCACCTTTCATGCGATTTCCCCGCGAGACAGCACTTCTTTGAGAAAGGTTCATCCTGATGGAGAAGCTGATCCAAACGGCTCTGATAGTGGTCGGGGCATACCTTCTAGCCCTCTGGGTGGCCGCTATCTGGTGGACCTACCGAGACATCCGTAACCGCACACGAGACATCTTCCTGCAGATGGCCGCCACGCTCCTGGTAGCTGTCTTCAGCTTTCCTGGCCTGTTGATATACCAGGTGCTGAGGCCTCCCAAGACGTTAGCCGACGTCTACGCTTCGGCGTTAGAGGAAGAGGCGTTGCTGCAGGATATCGAGATTAGAACCGCTTGTCCCGAGTGTAAGTACAGGACGGAAGAGGATTTTATCTTTTGTCCTAACTGCTCTACTCGGCTAAAGCGGCTGTGCAGTAACTGCCGTCGCCCTATGTCGCTAAGGTGGAATAGTTGTCCCTACTGCGGCGAGAGCGTTGACGCCATTTCATCCTTGAGAGAACGCGAAACGGCCCACCGAAGCTGAGAGAACGATAAAAAAGGGCATGTGCTCGACACACATGCCCTTTTCCGTTCTACTCGATTAGAAACCGATGCCGTAAGCCGTGGGCTGCATGGCCATACGCCTCAGCCGCTCAACCCGTTCCGCGATGGGCGGGTGGGTGGAGAAGAGGCCCGAAAGGCCGCCCGCGAATGGGTTCACGATGAACAGATGCGCGGCAGCCTGGTTGACCTGCATGGGAGCATACCGTGTTCCCATCTCCAGCTTCTCCAGCGCATTAGCCAGCGCGTTAGGGTCGCCCAGCACACGAGCCCCGGTAGCGTCGGCATCGTACTCTCGCGCCCGAGAGATCGCCAACTGAATGATAGTGGCCGCGATAGGCGCCAAAATGATCATCAGCAGGCTCCCGGCCAGAGAGCCAACCCCCTCACCTTCGTCGTCGCCCCGGCCACCACCGAAAATAAGCGCCCATTGGGCCATGTTAGCCAGCATCGTAATGGCGCCTGCTATCGCCGCCACCACTGTAGCAATCAGGGTGTCCCGATTCTTGATGTGAGCCAGCTCGTGGGCCAGGACCCCGGCGAGCTCATTGCTGTTGAGAATCCGCAAGATGCCGGTGGTTACCGCCACAGCCGCGTGGTTGGGATCCCTTCCGGTGGCAAAAGCATTCGGTGATGGGCTCTCGATAATGTACACCCTGGGCTTGGGCATCCTAGCGTAAGATGCTAACTGCTCCACTAACCGGTGGAGATCCGGAGCGTCCTCGTAAGCAACCTCCTTAGCTCCAGCCATCTGCAGGGCGATTTTATCCGAGAACCAGTAGGACACGAAGTTCATGCCCATGGCGAAGATGAAGGCGATGAGCATTCCGCCTTGTCCGCCGATTGCCTGACCTACCAGGATGAATAGGCCGGTCAGAAGAGTCAGCAAAAATACTGTTTTTAATGTGTTACCCGAATTCATCTGCCCCTCTCTTTCCTTGGAGAGATTATCTGTTATAAATTACCGCGACCTCTAGATAATCGGCGAAACACCAACATCATCCACAGTCGAAGTGATCAGACTAGAGAGCATTATAGCCTTATGCAGGACGTCGCCCGCAACCCGGGACATGGCAATCCGCATCTGTTGATCCCTGGCCGCTGCTGCTCTCAGCTTCGGTTTGGCCTCGGCGATCTCCGCACACTCTTGCATCATCTGATCTACCAGCTTCCGGATCTGCTCCAGGTGGACCCGCAGCTTCTCCAGATCCCCGTCTGGGGCTTTCGCCATCTGCGCCAGCCGCGCCTGGATTGCAACTAGTTGAAGACCTTGCTCCTTGTAAGCCCTGATAACCTTCAGACGATCTAGAGCCTGGGTATCATACAATCGGTAGTTCCCTTCAGATCTACAACAGGCTTGTAGAAGCCCTACCTGGGTGTAGTAGTCGATGGTGCGAGGGCTAACACCGGCTAGGTCGGCCAATTCGCCTATCCGGTACAGCGATTTCATTTCCACTCACCAGCGGCTCCTCTCGTAAGCTGTAGCCAAGTGTACAGTAATACGTTATGGTTGTCAAGGATGATCTATCTCATCGTAAGGCCTTCCCAGAGTGCCCAAGGATATGTGAGGGATAGGCTAAGGCGGACTCGGAGCGAGCGTTCAGCGGGTCCCCGGGATGCAATATTTCGGTGTTACCGCTAAGCTGAAGTGTGCAACAGCTTGACAGCGCACCGCTTCAGCGCTAAGATACGTGCAATTAGATTGCATGTTGTGCAATATTTGATAATCTCATCCCCACTCCCTGAGGTGATCAACCATGTCTACCCGCATTCGTGTAGCCGAGCGTGTGGCTGACATACTCAGTTGCTTCAGTACTGAGCAGCCGGAACTGGGCGTTCTGGAGATAAGCGATAAACTTAACTTAGATCAGGCAACTGTATGTCGCATCCTACTGACTTTGAAAGACAAGGGGTTCGTATCCTCAGACCCGATCACCCGCAAGTATACTATCGGACCGAAACTAGCCCAAATAGCGCAAATCGGCATTGGCAACACCAACCTCCGCTCCAAAGCGCTTCCCCACATGCGTTGGCTCAGGGACCAAACGAATGAGACCGTTACCCTCAGTATCCGCATTAACTCACAACGGGTATGTATCGAACAGGTTGAGAGCAAACAGGAGATTAGACGGATCATCCAGGTTGGGCGCCCCTACCCGCTGTACTGTGGCGCCACCGGCAAAATGCTGCTAGCCAGCATGCCGGACGAGGAGATCGAGAGCTATATCGCTCAAACCACGTTCACGCGATTCACCGACACAACCATCGTTGACCCCGATATCCTTCGGGCTCAGATCAGACAGATCCGACAAAACGGGTACGCTATCGGTATGGGAGAGCGAATTCCCGGGGGATCAGGGATAGCCATGGCCGTGCGTAACTATCGAGGAGATGTCGTAGCGGTGCTTTCGATTGAGCAGATTTCCTACCGTTACCAGCCCGAAAAGACACTCGAGTATTTGGCAGACCTCAAGATCGCCACCGATCGCATCTCAGCAGATCTCGGTTACAGCAGCAGCCAGTAATCAGCAGGCTTTCAATATGTACTGGCAGGGTCGTCTAAGGATTGCTGCCATCAGGATAACCTGAATATGTGAAATCTATATATCCAAATAAGCCGCCAGCATCAAGGTAGCTAGTCCTAAAGATATCCATCTCCATCCCTGGGTCGTCTCACAACTACCCACCAATCACAACGACATCGCTACCACGTAAACTGCCGCGTATTCAGCAGAGAAAAACTCGGAGGTAATAATCCTATGGGGCAAGTTGGAAACCGTATCCATCTCAGTATCGAGCGCCCACCACGTGAACTGGTAGAGAAATTTCGAGAGGCCCGTACACCGGATTTAACCGACGCTATGAACCGCTCAGGGGGCATGCGCGAGATCTACCCCACCTACACACCCATCCCCAAATGCGTCGGCCCGGCTATCACTGTAAAGGTTCAACCTGGAGATGCATTGATGGTCCAGAAGGCTGTATCTATTGCAGAACCAGGTGACGTGATCGTAATAGATGGTCGAGGCCTCATCAGCCGCAGCGTCTGGGGAGGAGTGCGAAGCGCCTTCGCAGCTTATAAAGGAATAGCAGGAGTAATCATCGACGGGGCTACACGGGACGTGGACGAGACTAAGGCAGCCGGGTTGCCCATCTTCGCACGCGCCATCACCACAATGGGAAGTGTATGGTCCAGCACCGGGGAGATCAACTATCCGGTAGCCTGCGGTGGGGTAGTCGTCAATCCAGGTGACATCGTAGTCGCTGATGATCTTGGGATTGTGGTTATTCCACGCCAAGACGCCGAAGATGTCTACAACGCTTGGCGGAAAATCGTCGATTATGAGGAAACGATGCATTCCGATGCCCAGGTAGGTCGCCAGAATGGGGCGGATGAGGTCGAACAGTTGCTGATTAAGCTCGGGTGTGAAGTAACTCCGTGAGGGGGAGATATGAAGCGTCCCTATCAGATTAGCGGGATAGTGTTGTTTGCTTTCTCCGTGTTCATTGCATGGGAGTCTTTGACTTATGTTTTTTATACAGACGTAGGCCCAGGGCCAGGTTTCTTCCCATTTTGGGTTGCAGCCATCATGGGTTTGCTATCGGTAGTTGTCTTCTTGCAGGGCACATTCCATCATACCAACCATTTACCCGAGGACTTTATCCCCAATCGCCAGGGTTACCTACGGATCATGGCAATCGTAGCTGCACTTATTGGCGCTATCATGCTAATGAACTCTCTTGGCTTCCGATTGTGCATGCTCGGCTTCACTCTCTTTCTGTTCTTCGCGTTAGGCCGGCAAAGGTTGGTAGTTGCCGTACCTATCGCACTGTTAGGCAGTTTCGGCATCTTCTATGTATTCGATGAACTGCTAAAGGTCCCGCTGCCAGTCGGAATGCTTGGTATATAGGAGGGCAAGTTGGAAAGCTTTCAATTAATGATAAGCGGTTTCGGCACAGCCTTACAGCCGACCAACCTGCTATTTGCCGTGACAGGATGTATCATGGGGACCTTGGTCGGAGTGCTCCCGGGGCTAGGGCCATCTACGGCTATAGCCATTCTCATACCAGTAACCTTCGTGCTCGACCCCACCCCCGCCATCATCATGCTGGCAGCTATCTACTACGGCTCGCAATATGGTGGCACTATTACCTCGGTGCTTATTAATACACCGGGGGAGGCTGCATCGGCTGTCACCTGCATCGAAGGTTACGAAATGGCCAAACAAGGGCGTGCGGGTTCCGCTCTCAGCATTGCTGCCATTGGTTCATTCTTCGGCGGCACCGTCAGCACCTTAGCACTAATGCTGATAGCGTTACCCTTGACCCGACTAGCTCTCAAATTCGGCCCGCCCGAATCTTTTGCCCTGATTGTTATGGCTCTCTCGTTGGTGACAGCCCTAGCCGGACAGTCGATAGCCAGGGCTATGATTTCGGCAATGTTGGGACTGCTAATCGGTATGGCCGGGGTCGACCCATCGTCAGGTGTACCCCGCTTTACCTTTGGTCAGGTAGGGTTGCTGGATGGATTCGGGATAGTACCTGTGGCGATGGGACTTTTCGGCATTAGCGAAATCCTACTTAACGCTGAGAACCCTGCTCGACGGGTGTTCGATACCAAGCTTAGCTCCCTATTTTTGACTAGGAAAGACCTCAAAGACTCTATTGCGCCAATCATCCGGGGCGCCGGCATAGGTTTCTTCTTTGGCGTCATACCCGGTATTGGGGGTGTAGTCCCCACTTTCATGTCCTACATCGCTGAAAAGAAGTTGTCCAAGACTCCCGAAAAGTTCGGAACCGGGGTGATTGAAGGGGTTGCAGGGCCGGAAACGGCTAATAACGCTAGTTGCGGAGGCGCCCTCGTACCTCTCTTTACGCTAGGTATTCCCGGATCGCCCAGCGTAGCCATACTGATGGGGGCTTTTATGATGAATGGTTTAATCCCCGGCCCCTTCCTGTTCAGGGATCATGCTGAATTTGTCTGGGCAGTCATCGCCAGCATGTACATCGGCAATCTCATCCTGGTAATATTGAATCTGCCACTCATACCTATATGGGTCTCTATCCTAAAGATCCCATACTCGCTTCTCTTCGGACTGATACTACTATTCTGCGTAGTAGGCGCCTACGGTGAGGATAACAGCGTCTTTGGAATAGGGATAATGCTGGGCTTCGGCCTGCTCGGCTACCTAGCAAAGAAGCTGGACTTCCCTATCGCTCCACTCATTCTAACTATGATATTGGGCCCAATGATGGAGCGAGGGTTGCGCCAATCCCTCGAGATGTCCCAAGGCGATTTCTCGATCTTCTTCTCAAGCCCTATTTCGGTAACCTTACTTGCGGTAGCCGTGCTGTTTGTACTGCTTTCCGCTCGTGGAGTAGCTTCACAAGTAAAAGGCTCCGATTCACAGGTCTGATAGTAATCTGAGTATAGCGAGAGGGGGTTTCG
>JBMNNU010000046.1:0-15671 GCA_050942695.1 Chloroflexota bacterium | reverse complement strand
CTCTTCCTTTTCTCAAAGGATACCGCTGCGGTCTGGGTTGGCCTCGCCTTCCCGGCAATGTGAGTGATGACTGGTACTCTCGTCAACAGCTTGATCCTATCGATTAGCAGAGATGCTGAGGCCGATTCGACACAACCGTTCTCGATTTGAGGCCATTCCATGGCGTCCAAGGCCCCCGCAGCGAGCATATAGGCTACCATCTCTCCCTGGCTTCGACCAGGGCTTGCCAGTAACAGAATGGCAGTGGGGCGATGGGCCATTATCTGGCTAACGGTATAATGGCATTCACTACCTTCTTCACCCATACCGATGGCGATCACCTTCGGGGAGGTTCGAAACACCATTTCCAATGCCGCACGGCCATCGGCAGCGGCTCCTACTACCGATATCTCGGGATCGACGCTGAGAATTTTTTGGACGCTCAGGCGCCTCTCCAGCGACGAATCCACCAACGCAACCCTGATCACACCCGTTTTCTGCCTCCAGACTCCATCCACTGGTCACCCGATCAAGCTCTCAATAGTATCGAGCAAAGTTATCTGATCAAATGAGCCCTTGCCCACATACGCCTGTACCCCGATTTGCATGCCTTTGCGCCGATCTTCGACACTATCTCGTGAACTTACTATCACGATTGGAAGCTGCTTGAGAACCGGGTCCGTCTTGACTGTCGTCGCCAGCTCAAATCCGTCCATTCTGGGCATCTCTACGTCGGCAACGATCAGGTCATATTCCCTCGATCTCAGTTTTAGCAGCGCATCCTGCCCATCGACCGCGGTATCTACCTGGTAGCCGGCCGCTTCGAGAATGCTCCGCTCCAATTCCCTCGTAACAGCAACGTCATCCACAACGAGTATCCGTTTTACCTTTACCCGTGGTTTTTCAACAAGCGATGCGTTGAATGTGAGCGCCCCACGCGCAGCGTCAATAAGAGAAGCAGCAGAGAGCAGTAGGACAACGCGGCCATCTCCCAGGATAATACCGCCCGACACGAACGGAACGCGGTGCAATAGCGGCCCTAACGGTTTGACGATGACGTTCTCGTCTCCAATTACCTGATCTACGACGAGCGCAAAGGGGCGGTCTGTGGTACCCACCAGCAGCGCTGGCCAACGATTGGACCCGTTCGGGGGGGAACAATCGATGCCAAGTATTTGGTTCAACCAGAACAACGGTACCGTCCGCCCGTCAATCTCCACACTTTCCCTATCCCGAAGGGTCTGAATCCGATCAGCGGTCACTTCCGTGACCCCATGGACTGAACTACACGCGAAACCGAACGTGGAATGGCCTACATCCGCTAACAGGACGTGGGTAAAGGCGAGGGTAATAGGCAGCTCTAAGGTAACCTTTGTTCCCCCACCGGCTTTGGTTTCTATCGAAATATGCCCCTTCAAGCTGTCGACTACAGTCCTTACGATGTCTAATCCAATCCCTCGCCCCGATCTGCCACTAACGGTTGGTTTAGTTGAGAATCCGTGGAGAAATAGCAGTCTTGCGCAATCTGAGTCATCTAGATTGGCGGCTTCCGCAGGTTGCATGATCCCCTTCCTGACTGCTGTATCACGCACCGCCTGCAAATCGATGCCTGCGCCATCGTCCTCTACCTCGATAATCGCCTGCTCTCCTTTGCTATATGCCGTCACCCTAATCCTTCCGCATGGCGGTTTCCCAACAGCGATTCGAGCCGAAGGCTGTTCGATACCGTGCACAACCGCATTGAGAACGATGTGAAGTACGGAGTCCCTCACTCGCTCTAGCACCTCTCGGTCGATCTCAGTATCTTCGCCTTGGATGACGACCTCCACCTCTTTTTGCTCTTCTTTTGCCAGGTCTCTTGCCGCTCTAGGCAATAAAGAAAAAATGGCGCTCACCGGCAACATCCGAAGTACGGATATCTGGTAGTGAAGCTCTCGCACCAGCTCGGTTTGCTGCATAGCCATCCGGTGATAACGCTTTATGGACTTTGCCATCGAGTTTACGATGGAACGGATTTGTGCGATGTTGCCGTTCTGGTTGGGCGTTTGTACGCCCAACTGCCACTCGTTGAGGATATCTACCAGTTGGGTGACATCTTCCATCCATTGCTTTCGAGCAGCGTCGAGGACGATTAGCTCCCCAGCAAGGTTCAGTATGGTGTCAATGCGATTGACATCGATCCTTACAGTCTGGTGAGAAGCCGAATCCTGTTTTTGTGCAACGATGGATTGTTGTAGCTGTTCCTGGGGGTATTCTTGGCGTTCGCCTCCCTCATGGACGCCGCGAAGATCAGCCATCCACCTGATTACTGCCTGTACATCCTGCCTGCCTGCTGAGGTTTTGGGGTCAGAGCGGACCAATTCCCGCAGCAGATCGGCTGCCGTGAGCATCGCATCCAAAACTGGAGTGCTTGGGCGCAACGCCCCGGTCCGCAGGTTATCCAGTACGTCCTCCATTGCGTGGGCCAGGTTGGCGACTTCGCCGAAACCCATCATCCGGGCCGAGCCTTTGACTGTATGGATTCGCCTAAAGACTTCGCCGACTGGAGATAGATCATCAGGGTGGCTCTCGATGGCAAGGAGTTCGCGAGTGAGCACCTGGAGGTGCTCCTCCATCTCCGCTCTAAAGGGCCCCAGATAGGCTGATCGATCAAAATCCTTTACCATGATGCACAAACCATCCTATCGAGAGCCTCCTGACTCACCGACTTTTGCGGCAGCAGCTACCAAATCTGCCGCCTTTTTCTGCCCTAACAACAACACCGGGTCCACAATCAACAGCAGTCCATTCACCATCGTTGCTGACTCTAATCCTGTTACTGCGATAGCCTTTATTACTAATGGAGGCAGTGGAATTATCGATTCCGGTGCCACTTCAACCAGGTCAGTAGCTTCATTCACCATAAAGCAGATGGCGCCCTCTGGGGATTGGATCAAAACACCATGTCCGACCGCAATGGCCGACTTCTCCATCACTCCTATCAGCGGTGCCAGTTCCACTGCTGGGATTAGTGCGCCGTCTCTCCATAGAAGCCCAGGTAGATCCGGCAAACCTAACGGAACCACGTCCCTGGCTCCAACAACGGCTCTCACTAACCTAGCAGGTACTCCAAGGCGATAACGGCCGCATCTCACCAGGAGCAACCGAATCGATCCCGTTTCACCTCGGTTGCTGTGCTCCCGCCTGCTCGGTAAGTATTGAACGAGTTTCACGTTCTCTTACCCCTCGATCAGCACCTTTACCAGGGCTTTAGTATCGATAACTCCTATCAGGCGATCTCGAACACGAACTCTACCAAGTAATAGTTCGGCCGCCTCATCCTCCGGAGCTACAGCCTGCGGCTCAATGCTGCTCGGATGCACTTCGTAAATCTCGTCCACCGAATCTACCCATATAGCAGCGATGTTATTTTCCCAATGGAATATCAAAAACAGTCCCCTGGCGTTCTTGTCCTTCTTAGCGCTTTGTAAGAGGGGGCTAAGGTCCACGATGGGCAATATGGTGCCGTGATAATTGCATACACCAAGCAGCCATTCCGGACTAAGAGGGACCGGGGTTATCTCCGCTTCCGCTTCGATACCACGTACATTGAACGCTTGCAACGCATACCACTCATCACCTAGGCCAAAAGTGATTAGCTGCAGTAGATCTGTTGAGGCACCCTGTATCGAACCTTTTCCATTAGCCATCATGCCGCGATTGACCTCACCTCAAAAAGAGTTGAGCGCAGGTTAGTGAGAAGGAAGCTAACAATCATCCTCCCGAGGGGAACCATGAGGAACAATTACTCTCATTATACACTGAGAATCTTCTTACGGCCTAATGTTTTCCAAAGGGGTTACCTGCCAGTAGACCGAGTAGATTGCTACCCTGTGCGATTCTGCCTCTACCTGCCTCTCCATGAGTTTCGTAAGAAAGCTACGCTCCTCGCTCGAGTCAGTAATGAATACGAACGCGGGGTTGGGAGCTACCGATACTAGATGGGCATAGGGAATATATCTGTTGAAACCACCGGATATGACGGACGGGATTATCTGCTCCTCGGATTCGAAGGCGAGAGGATAGGCTAACCAGTAGTCAGTGTAAATATGATTTACGCCCCGTGATAAAAGGAATTCAACTAGTTCTGAACGATTCGACTGAGTACTGCCTACCGCAGTATCAGGCAGATTCAGCTTGGGATCGAGAGCTGTAATGCTGTAAAGGTTTATCGCGACAATGGCCACAGCGATAAGGCGCGATAAATACCTCCAGGGTGAGCGAGACCAGGAGAACCTCATCACCAATAGCGGTACTGCTGAATAAAGTGGTAATAGGTATCTTGGTTCCGTTACCAGTTCTCGAAACTTGCTGATAACGAACGCCGTTGGAACCACGATTACCAGAAGCGCCAACAAACCACGTCCATCATCGAAGCAACCTCGACCAGCCAAACAGGATAGCAATCGTTGAATCGGCTGTATCAGTATTGCAAAAAATAGCAAAACGAATAACGGTAACAGAATTGGGGATGCGCCTGGGCTACTATGAAAAGCCGGCCAAAAGAGGGTTGGAGAGCTGCTGGCCTGTGAGAGGCCTGCCAATATCGGGAGGCAGTAGCTGAAAAAGTGGGTTGTGGACTGTAATATCCCCCTCAGAGACCATTCTACCCCTCCAAGCATCGATTCTGCTGTTGCCAGTCCGTTTGCCAAGTTGTAGGCAATCAAAGGAAAAGCCCCGATAGCGGCCGCAATAGCTGCAGCCAGGAGCCATCGACCTGCCAAGCTCTTTCTCATGGAGAGCGCTAGATACAAAGCAATAGGAATAATATAAACGGCTATCAGCGGGTTGATCCAGAGCCCCAAACCAGCCAGCAAACCTAGAGAAACGCCCAATCCAAGGTTTGCGCGCTGAGCTTTGGCCATTTCGAGGGCAATCAAGATCATCAACTGGCCAATAACGAGAATTTCTATATACCCACCCCTTGCTTTCAGGCTCCACAGGGCGAGAAAGGCCGGCGGCACGGCTATATAAAGTCCTGAAGCTATTGCCACTTTGAGGCCGCCGATTCGAAAGCCCGTAACAAAGACCAGAGCAACGAAAAGAAGGGCGAAAGCCAAGGGAACCGATTTCAACGCAAAGGTCGAGCTACCAGCAAGCGCGAAGACGCCTGCAACCAGGTAAGCCTCTAGACTTCCCATATAGGGCTGCATCCAGTAGAAGATAGGGCGCTCGCCCTGGAGAATGTGGCGAGCCATCAAACCGACGATAGCTTCGTCGGCTTCCAGTTCTGTCTGCGGCCCAGAGAGTAGGAATAATCGGAGGCCAAGGGCAAGCGAAAGTAGAATGCCCAACGCTAATCTCACTTGAGCCTTTTGGGACATTCGAGAGGCGATGGCAGGACTCCGAGAAAAGTTGTTCTAGCCTATGATAGGGCGCGGTAATCGTTCAGGCAATAGTGACAAAAAAAGTGGCCGGCAAATCTGCCGGCCACTTTTTCCTGCGTTCTATACTATTCGATACCGAGCGCTTTGTACGCCTTCGCCAAGTTGTCTTTAACCCTTGCTTGGACGTCGGCGTACAGGTTGTGCCCATGGGAATCTATTGCGACGACCAGCGGACCGAAGTCCTTCACACGGAACTGCCAGAGGCATTCCGGAAGGAGGTCCTCGTAGTAGACCTTCTCGATCTCCTCAACCTGAAGGGTCTCCACTGAAGCCGCGCCGCCGACGATGGCCAGATAGACCCCTCCGTACTTCTTGAGAGCATCTACGCTGTCCTGGTACAGGCCGCTCTTGCCGGTAATCGCTCGGACACCGTAATCTCTAAGCAGGCCCTCGGTGAAGCGGTTCATGCGGGTGCTGGTGGTCGTACCGACGCAGACCGGCTCGTACTTGCCTTCCCCAACCTTCTTGACGTTCGGCGCTACGTGCAGCAGAACAGCACCGGTTAGGTCGACTTCCGGCTTTCGGCCATGATCGAAAATGGCTATCTGCGTGGCATCCCTGATGCCGAAGATGTGTCCGTTAATGGTGACGGTATCCCCGGCTTTAAGCTGCCTGATATCGGATTCGCTGAGGGGTGTCTTCAAATTGTAGTGAGCCATCTCTATCTTCCTCCCCTAGTACCCGATCTCGACTCGGCCGTCGGCCCAGAGCTTCGCCCGTCGCCGTTCGCCGCGCCAGCATTGGAAGGTGACCGCAACCGGGTTCTGCGTAATGTGGGTCCAGGCGTCCTCGATGTGTAAATCGAATGATGTGGTGACTCCACCCAACCCCTGGGGGCCAGAGTCCAGCGAGTTGATTGCGTTCAACAGCTCATCTTCAAGAGCTGCGATTTCGGGATCAGCGTTCCGAGATCCAACCGGTCGGTAGGCTGCCTTCTTGGCCAGACCCACACAAACCTCGGCGGTGCCTCCGATCCCAACTCCGACGATAGTTGGCGGGCAGGGATTTCCGCCTGCTGCTACCGCACAATCCAGGACGAACTTTTTAATCCCCTTTACACCGTCAGCAGGTACAAGCATCTTCAAGAAGGTCATCTGCTCTGAACCGGAGCCTTTGGGGATCATAAGGATGTCTAGGTAGTCGGCATCAGCGTTGAAATCCCAATGAATGACCGGAACGTTCTTCCCTGTGCTGTTCTGTCGATTTTCGCGCTTGATTGGTGAGACTACACTGGATCTGAGGTGATGCTCTTTCGTTGCCTTTTGCACACCCAGAGTGATCGCCTCGCGGATTTTTGCGCCGTCTACATTCAACGCCGTGCCTATGGTCACGTAGTAAACTGGGATACCTGTATCCTGGCAAACCAGCATGTCCTTTTCGTCGGATACATCCACAGCCTTCTGCATGATCTGCATCATCTGTTTGGCGTTGGGGTTGGTCTCATTCTCGATGGCTTTTTTTAGAGCCGCTCGCACATCCGGCGGGATGTCTTTTTGCGATTTGACGTATAGATCGGCTGCCGTGTCTTTGAGGATCTCGTAAAAGTTAGCACCTACTTCAATGTTTGGCACTTGCTCAACCTCCTTCCCATTTGGCCGTCAGCTTTCAGCCATCAGCAGTCAGCTTTTCCGAAGCTGAAAGCTGATCGCTACCTCGATACGAACTGAAGCTCCTTTTCTTTGAAGGTGGTCACCGGTGGCGGCTCCTCCAAGCTCCGTCCAGGAACGTAATCGTATAGTGCCTGTACCTTCTGCCCGATACTTCTAAAGATAGCCGTGAGTGGGACTCTACTGGGACAGCCGCTCTCGCACTGGCCGCAACCAACACACGAGGTGATCATGTGGTTCATGCGTGTGAGCTGGTAGAGTATAGTGTCGCCGGGCATTCGGAGCGCACCTTTCCTGCCAGCCCGCCTCATGTACTGGCTTGGTGTGTGTTCGAAGGTCGATGTCGTGAAAACACACTGCTTGCAGTAACAGATAGGGCAGCTTACCGAGCAGTTGTGGCAGGTTAGACAGGCGGAGAAGTAGGATAGAAGATTGCTTGGCGTACCTGTCACTGCCTTCAGTTCGTCGAAAAGCTTGTCTCGTGCCTCTTCTCGCTGTTTGACCAGCTTATCGATCGCCGCCAATCTCGCTTCAGCCTTCCCCTCTACGAGGCCTAGCTTGTCCAATCCAACCGCGGCCACATCGTCACTCAACTCGACCGCCAGAGAGTCTCCTGACACCATCCCGAATAACCCGATGCGGATATCCCCGAATTCCGGAACACACCTTTCGCATATCCGGCAGGCTTGCCTTAGCGTGATCCCATCCCAGGATAAGCTGTCCCCCTGTAACGCTTGCTCCATGAATCGATGGGCTTTCGGCGCTTCCCCTTCCACGGCTCCGGCTACCTCGGAATAGTCCGCTACGGTGTAGCTGCCGGGGCAGTCGATCCCAATGACAACAAGCTTATCCAGAGACGCCTGCTGGAGCTTAACTAACTCCACAAGAGCCCTGATCTCACAGGACCGGAGCACAACCCCTATCCTTCCGGGGACCTCCTCCACGGTCAGGTTGGAAACCACCGTAGCGGAGTTCACAGGCATAACGGGAGACACGGGAACCGCCTTCGCCAGCTTCTCTTTGTCCCTGATCAGCGCCTGGGTTACGTTCTGGCCAGAAGGCACCTCCATTGGCACCAACACGGCGTCAACTACGCCGTTCTCCATCAGCGCCATTAACAGACTGTTGATGGTTTCTTCAATACTCCGCCCAGATCTTGGCAACAACGCTTCAACACTCATCGCAAGTCCCCTATATAGCCCACTGGACTGCCAGCGGATTCGGCCCCAATTCTTTAAGGCGCGTCGTCATCTCTTCGATCGTTTGAGCGAAGCGCTTACCTTCGCTCGCGGAGATCCACCGCACCCACACCCTCTCGTCTTCCAGCCCGAACTCGGAAAGGACTGTCTTCAAGGTTGCCATCCGGCGTCGAGCCTTCAAGTTGCCATTAACGTAGTGGCAGTCACCCGGGTGGCATCCACCAACCAGCACTCCATCTGCCCCCTCCAACAGTGGCTTTACCACGTATATGGGGTCTAGGGCTCCGGTGCACATGATCCGGACGATGCGCACGTTGTGTGGGTAAAGCGAGCGTGTCGTACCGGCTAGGTCTGCGCCCGTGTAGGTGCACCAGTTACACAGAAAGGCGATGATTCTCGGCTCAAATTCAGCCATGGCAAACCTCTTTTTCAGCTATCAGCTTTCAGGATTCATTGTCCTGAGTACTGAGTCCTGCGTCCTTTTTGTTTATGTCGCTTGACTCAGGACTCAAGACGCGGACTCAGGGCTAACCTACGGCTACATCCAGAAGTGCAAGCATCTGCTTGCTGGCAAAGCCCCCCTGCTGAGTGGTGCCGTTGGGGCACACAGCGGCGCAGTTGCCGCACCCCTGGCACAGGACGTCGATAAGGCGGGATACGTTCTTGTCGGGATCGATAAACCTGGCGCCGAAGCTACATGCCTCCACGCAAAGCCCGCACCCACTGCAGATCCTGGTGTTGACCAGAGGATGCGTAGCAGGCACTTCTACCGAACCAGAGCCTAGCAGGGCTAAGGCTCGCATGGCGGCAGCCTTGGCGTGCACGAGCGTATCGGCTATCGACTTAGGCCCCTGGCAACCCCCACACAAGAAAACTCCCGGTCGTGGGGATTCAGTAGAACGGGTCTTAACGTTGGTTTCGACGAAGAAACCGTTCTCGTCGACCTCGATTCCCAGAGATCTCGCCAACGCTTCAACCGGCCTAGGTTGAATGCCCACCGAAAGGACCAGGGCATCTACCTGAAGATTTACTGCTTCGCCCAAACGCGGCTCTCCGATGGTTACTTCCAGGGAATCGCCTTTGGGCGCTATCTGTGGTTTCCGGTCAACGTCGTATCGCAGGAAGATCACCCCGGCGCGACGTGCGGCCTCGTACTGCTGCTCGAAGAAACCGTAGGTCCTCATCTCGCGATGAAGGACGTAAACGCGCGACTGTGGGTTGGCCTGTTTCAATCGCAGCGCATTCTCCACCGCTTGGTTACAACAGATCCGGCTGCAGTAATTCCTGCCGGGCTCCAGAGAACCAGCGCATAGCATCATCGCCACGCTCTGATGTTCTTTTACCCATTTATCTCCTTCTGCCAGCCGTTGCGACAACTCCATCTGGGTTATCACCCCAGGATGTTCGCCAAGGAGATACTCGCCCGGCTGCACCTCCTCCACACCGGTTGCCAGCATCACCAGGCTGTGGTTCAGCACGACTTTCTCTTCTCCTACCATAATGGTGCTGCGGAAATCGCCAAGATGCCCGTCCACCTGGGCCACTTCGGCACCTGTCATCACGTGGACCAGATCGTTGTTCTCGATCCCCTGGAGAAGCTCCTTCAGTAAGGCCTCCAAGGTTATCCTCGCGCTCGGCTAACCAGACTTCAACTCCGTGGCTGGCCAACTCGGTTGCGGCTACAAGTCCCGCTACCCCGCCGCCAACTACCAGCGCAGTCGCTGGGATCTCCACCGAAGACTGCTCCACCGCCTCTTGCCCGGCGATTTTTGCCACCGCCATTTCAACCAGATTCTCGGCTTTGGCTCCGGCAGCTTCTTTATCGCTAAAGTGCACCCATGCACACTGTTCCCTCAGATTCACCAGCTCCATAAGCTGTGGGTTAAGGCCTGCTTCGATCGCTGCGGCTGTTAGCGGCCCTTCAACCTTACGCCGGGCGCATACTCCCAACACGAGCCGGTCCACTCCGTTGTTCCCGACGGTCTGGGCGATAATCGAGGCGCTATCGGGCTTACATAGCCCGTCTACGACCTTGGCGTCACCGACCTCGGGCCAAGTTAGCGCCCTATCAGCCAAAGCTTGCAGGTTTATGCTCCCGCCAATCTCGCCACCGCAGTCGCAGAGTAACACAGCTACCTTAGGAAGCTGGCTCTCCGCTTGCTGCTCATCTTCTTGTTCTACTTCCGGCTCTGATACCGCTTCTTCAGCCTCAGCCCCATCCTCCGTCGACTGCTCAACGGCGACGCTTTCCTCGGGGGCGGCTTCCGGCTTGGCCAGTTGGATACCCAATACCCTGGCTGCGCTTCCTGCGGCTGCCGCACCCTCGGCCACCGCATCGGCTACGTCCATAGGCTCTCGCCCCCCACCAGCCACAAATATCCCTGGAATCGATGTCGTCTCGTGGAGCAACTCGCCCGATCCAAGGAAGCCGTGGCTGTTCAGAGCCAGCCCGAGGCGGTCAGCCAGATCTCTAACCCCCGGCGATGGCTCCATCCCCACGGAGAGCACCACCATAGAGAACGCTTCCTGCCTCTGGGTGCCATCGGCATCGATAAAGCTGACCAGTAGGTCCTTGCTGCCCGGCACCTGCTTGACAGTAGACACGGCGCTGCGGCGATACTCCACCGCCTCTTCGGACTGAATACGACCTATATATTTATCGTAACCCTTGCCAAAGGAGCGCAGGTCCATCTGGAATATGGTGGCTGTTGTACCCGGCTCGCGTTGAGTAAGCAAGGTTGCCTGCTTGGCGGCATACATGCAGCAGATCGACGAACAGTAATCGCGTCCACATGAAGGATCTCTGGACCCAACACATTGAATGAAGGCTACTCTCTTTGGAGGTTCCCCATCCGATGGCCGGAGAGCTACACCTTGGGTGGGGCCTCCATAGCTGAGCATCCGCTCCAGTTGGATGCTGGTGACCACGTTGGGGAAAAGTCCATAGCCATACTCGGTCTTGAGCCCGCCTTCGATGGCTTTGAAGCCCGGAGCCAGGATAACCGCCCCCACCTGGACCTTCAGTTCTTTATCAGAGCCATCCAGGTCGATAGCTCCAGCGGGGCACACCTTCGTGCATTCCCCGCAACGGGTACAGTTGTCCCAATCGATCAGGTAAGATTCGGGCACCGCCTGTGCGAATGGCCGATATATCGCCTTGTGCTGTTCGAGTCCGCCGCCGAATTCACTCTTCACTTCGACGGGGCATACCTCGGAGCACTTATCGCATCCGGTGCAGAGTGCGGGTTTTACTCCCCGCGCTTTCTCTTTCAGCTTCACCGAGAAGTTGCCGGCTTCCCCTTCGATTCCTACCACTTCGGTTGAAACCATCAAGGATATCCGCTCGTTACGCTCGCACTCTACAAATGGGCAGTATGCAGCATGTCGCTTCGGCGACATGTAGCAAAGCCCACAGGAGTCGGTGGGGAAGGTTTTATCCAACAACGGCTGGTGACCACCGATCGCGGGCGCCCGGTCTACCAGGTATACATGTACGCCAGTGGCAGCCAACAGCAGCGATGCCTGCATTCCCGCCAGCCCGCCACCTACCACCAGCACCGCACGGTTACCAGAATGCTGCTGCTCTACTACTCCGTTATCTTCCAACATCCTATGAATACTCCCGTCGCCCACGTGGTTTACACCGCCGCGCTTTCGATCCGGCGGAGAAGCGGTCGCGGATCAATAATATGTTTACTCCACCACTTGCCGGCCTCGTTTAGACCAAAGGCCAGCCCCATCAATTCCGTGAAGTAGAATACTGGCATCTGACGATTGCCCTGCCTCATCTCCAAGTTCGCCTGGCACATGGGGCAGGCTGTGGCAATACAATCTGCGCCCGCTTCAACCGCTTTGTCCACCAGCTTCCCAACTAGCCGAACCACCTGCTCCGACCTCGTCAATGAGAGGCTCGCTCCGCAGCAGTCGGTCTTGTACGACCACTCCATGACCTCTGCTCCGAGCTTAACGAGCAGTTGATCCAAATCCATCGGATAGTCCGGATTGGGCGCGTCTGTCAGTGTGCGCGGCCTAGCCAGGAGACAACCGTAGTAAGGAACCACTTTCAATCCCTTGAGCTGTCGTTTCACCCTTTGGGTGATCTCCTCAGCAGGGATCTTATTGGCTACTATCGAGAGCGCCGACTCTACCACTGCTCCGCCCTTCCAGGCTATTCCCACCGTCGAGCCGAGCTTTTTTTGCCAATCGAGGTTCTCAGAGAGAGCATGTTGCGCATGCCTGAGCCGGCTGTAACAGGCGACACAGGGAACCAGCAGCTCCATGCCAGTCTGTTGGGCGATCAGCAGGTTTCTGCCCGCGAGCAACACCCCAAGCTCGTGCCCCATTGAGTGTCCCGAAGTGGCGCCACAGCAGTTCCAGTCATCCAATTCCTTTAGCTCGACGCCAAGAGCGTCGAGAACCGCGCGAGCAGATGCACCGAATTCGACCCCCGTGGAGTGCAAGGTGCAGCCGGGATAGTAAGAAAAGTTCACTTTGCCCCTCCGTGGGCGGCAGGCTTCGAGTTACTTCCGGCCGCAATATCGATCAATCTGACGACCTCGGCGCGGCCGCGGATTCGCTGCGGCAAGATGGGGATCTTGCCCATGAGGACCATCTTAATGCCAACCGCCATGTCGCTCATCAGGTCTCTGGTCTTCAGCTTAAGTAGCGCCATAAGAGTGGCCTCATGAAGCCGCCCGTACTGTTTGACCACTCCGAGGAAGTCTTTGTGGAACCCGGAGATCCGGGGTTCTCCAGACGGATACCGCTCCGCCATAGCTACCTGCTTGAGCGTATCCATCACTTTAGCCACGTCTATCCCATTAGGGCATCGGTCTGAGCAGGCTAAGCAGCCTGTACACAGCCATATAGCCCTACTCCGCAACGCTGTTTCCTTGAGGCCGAGCTGGACCATCCTTACGATCTTGTCCGGTGGGTAGTCCATCTCTTCGGCCATTGGGCATCCGGCGCTGCACTTCAAGCAGCGATAGCAACTGCTTACGGCCTGGCCACTATGATCCTGGACGGTCTCCAGGAATTGAAAACCAGGGTTGATCGTCCCTATTGCTTGCTGTGTCACGGCCATTTGTCCTCACCCTAAGTGCTAGGTGCTGAGTGCTGAGTGCTTTGGTCTAACCGCTAGGTCGCAGCACCCAGCACGTAGCACTCAGCACTTTCTAAGACAATAGTGCGTCTACCAGAGCCATCATCTGTGAAGGGATGTTGTTCTTCATGGTTGCGGCTTTATTGGGGCACGCTACTGCGCAGGCGCCACAACTCTGGCATGCCGCTTCCCTCACCACTGCAACGCGCTTAATCGGATCCACGTAGCGCGCGTTGTAGTTACAAGCCTCAACGCAGATCCCGCAGCCCTTGCAGAGGTCCTCTTCTACTGCCGCGACCAGCGGATCCAGTATCATCTCTGGTCTGGAGAACAGAGCCAGCACTTTGCTCGCCGCGCCACATCCCTGAGTAACGGCGTCCGAGATATCTTTGGGCCCCTGAGCGCAGCCCGCCAGGTAAATGCCCTGGGTTAGGCTGTCGACAGGCCGGAGCTTCAGGTGAGCCTCGCTGAACCAACCGACTTCGTCTGTCTGGATTCTCATCTTTTGAGCCAGATCTTTCGCAGTCGATGATGGCATCATAGCCATAGCCAGAACCACTAGGTCGGCTTTAATCTCAATTTTCTTACCGCTAAGCGTATCTGCGCCCCATACCACGATCTTTCCATCTTCTTCGAACAGCTTGGAAACGCGGCCTCTCAGATAAATCGCTCCTGATTCATCGACCACTCGCTGAACGAACTCTTCGTAGCCCTTTCCTGGCGATCGAACGTCCATGTAGAATATGTACGATTGAGCATCGGGCACTCGCCGCTTCAATAGTGCTGCGTGCTTGGCCGTGTACATGCAGCACACTCTCGAGCAATGAGATACACCTCGCTCTGGATCTCTCGACCCAACGCATTGGATAAACACCACGTCCTTCGGTGTCTTACCGTCGGATGGGCGCTTAACCTGTCCCGCAAAGGGACCTGAGGCTGAAAGCATCCTCTCTAGCTCGATACCATCGATTACATCTTTATACTTGCCGGCACCATACTCGGGTATCCGGGCTTTATCGTACAATTCGAAACCGGTAGCTGCTACGAGCGCGCCTACCTTGAACTCCAACAGCTTTTCTGTGTCGTCGTGGATCACCGCGGCGGACTGGCAAACGCGAGCGCACTCGCCGCACTCGGAGCAGATGCCGCAGTTCAGGCAACGCTCAGCTTCCTGCAACGCCATTTCTTCAGTGAAGCCTAGTTCCACCTCTTTGAACGGGTCGTCGCTAAAACGCTCCTCCACCGGTAGTTCGCGCACCGCTTGGCGGGCCGCTCTGGAAGCTAGCCCGTTCTCAAAGGTCTCCTGGATATCCTCCGGTGTGAGCTTGGCGACAGGTACCTTGGCAGCGGGAACTACTAGCTCCTCGCCCCTGAGGTAGCGATCTATCGATTCAGCCGCCCTGTGGCCTGCGTCAATGGCATCTACCAGGA
Source organism: Chloroflexota bacterium (assembly GCA_050942695.1). Taxonomy (GTDB): domain Bacteria; phylum Chloroflexota; class UBA6077; order UBA6077; family UBA6077; genus JBMNNU01. The sequence continues at coordinate 928 of JBMNNU010000046.1, read as the reverse complement.
AGGCAGGGCCGGTAACCGCATCACCGCCGGAGAACACTCCTTCCAGGTTGGTAGCCATGGTCAGAGGATCGGCTACGATGGTACCGTTGCGGCCAACCTCTAATCCATCCCCGCAGCCTGCCACGTCTGGGACCTGGCCGATAGCCATAATCACCGTGTCTGCTTCAACCTCGAACTCAGATCCGGCAATAGGTACGGGTCTTCGCCGCCCGCTGGCATCAGGCTCCCCAAGTTCCATTCGCTGACACACTATCTTAGAAACACAGCCATTCTGCCCCTTGAAGCCAACTGGCGACACCAGGAGCCCAATCTTGACCCCTTCGTGTTCGGCGGCGTCGACTTCACTTGCCTGTGCTGGCATCTCAGCCCTAGTGCGGCGATACAGCAGGGTGACGCTCTTTGCTCCCAGTCTGACAGCCGTGCGCGCAGCGTCGATGGCGGTGTTGCCGCCACCAACTACCACCACTCGGCCTTTTACCTGGTTCCGCTGTCCAAGGTTGACCTCGCGCAGGAAGTTGGTTGCCTCCATCACTTCCTTGAGGTCTTCACCCTCGACACCGAGGCGCTGTCCCTTGTGAGCGCCGATAGCCATGAAAATGGCGTTGTATCCCTGCGCTCGCAACTGGTCAAGGGTTATATCCTGGCCTACCCGGACACCGGTGCGGATCTCCACACCGAGGGCTTCTATATCCGCTATCTCGCGCTCTATCAGCTTTCTCGGCAGGCGGTAGGCGGGGATGCCAACCCTCATCATTCCACCTGCAACTGGTAAGGCTTCAAATACGGTGACGCCGTAACCCATCTTGACCAGGTCTTGAGCCGCAGTGAGGCCGGCAGGCCCAGAGCCGATGATGGCTATTTTTTCTTCTTTTGTGCGCTCACAGGGCGCCGGGGGCTCATGCTCAGTTGCATAGTACTGGTCGGCAAT
>JBMNNU010000025.1:0-20027 GCA_050942695.1 Chloroflexota bacterium | reverse complement strand
CAGAGCTGCAATAGAGACCGCTTGATCTACCTGGCCACGGGTACAACTATCTTCACAGCGATGGTTGCAGACGCGCCCGCAGATCCCCGGGAAGGGGTTGCGATCCTTGATCACTCTGTATGCAGCGTCGTACTTTTTCTGCCGCATTAATGCCACGTAGCCCTGGGCTGATTGACTGATAGGGCAAGCGTCCTTGCAGGGTGCCCGTCCTCTTTTGTCGATGACAAAGGCGTTGGGCACAGCCTGAGGGGACAGTTTGTAGATAGCTTTCCGCTTCGACATCCCCTTATTGAAGGGATCAGGGATCGTTACCGGGCACACGTCGAGGCAGTCGCCGCAACCGGTGCACTTAGATACATCAATATAGCGAGGCTTCTGCCGTACCTTTGCGACGAAGTTACCCACAACGCCATCTAGGCTTTCCAATTCGGCGCCCATGATCAGCTTAATGTTGGGGTTCTGCCCTACTTCAACGGTCTTGGGGGTCATTGTGCACTGAGCGCAGTCCAAGGTAGGAAAGGTCTCAGAGAGTTGGTGCATGTGACCGCCAATAGCGCTCTGCCGGTCTATCAACAGCACCTCGTGCCCCCCGGCGGCGATGTCCAAAGCTGTTTGCATGCCGGAGATACCGGCACCAATAACCATTGCCCTTTTTGTAATTGGTATCTTGATCGGTGCCAACGGCTCGTCACCTCGCACTTTCTCTACAGCGCCATACGCGATATTGATCGCCTTGGCAGTGGCAATTTCCCGATCCCTATGCACCCAACTGCATTGCTCACGGATATTACCCATTTCGAACAGATATCCGTTGAGCCCCCCCTCATCACAAGCTTTCCTGAAGGTCGCCTCGTGCATTCGTGGTGAGCAGGAGCACACAACCACACCGTTCAGATCATGCTCGCGAATGGCTTGCTTGATTAGGTTCTGCCCGGGATCCGAGCACATATACTTGTAGTCAGCACTGTAGACTACGCCTTCGAATTCCCTCGCCGCCGCGGCTACTCGCGCCACGTCGATGGTTCCGGCGATGTTCAGTCCGCAGTGACAGACGAAAACTCCTGTCCTTCTCAAATCAGCCCCTTCCCCGACAGCAGCGGGCGCGGATCTACGTAATGCTGGTCAAGGCCCAGCGAGGCCTCTTCGAGCCCCAAAGCTAGAGCCAGCAGTTGTGTAAAGTAGAACACCGGCACACGCTTGAAACCCTTGTATCTGGAGACCATTTCTTGCTGGCGGTTGTCGAGATTGAACTGGCACAGCGGGCAGGTCCCCACGATGGCATCAGCACCATAGTGCACTGCCGCATCGATGATCCTACGGGAAATATCAGTGGCAACTTCTTCGGCGCTCACCGAAATGAAGGAGCCACAGCACTCCGCCTTGTAGGGAAACTCAACTACCTCACAACCCAGAGCCTCTAGAAACTGCTCGAGGATCTGCGGCTGGTCCGGATCGTCAAGCCCGATTTCCTTTTTTGGACGGAGGAGTAGGCAGCCGTAGTAGGGGGCAACCTTAAGCCCCTTCAGGGAGGTGATGAGCCTGTCTCTCAGCCTGTCGAACCCAATCTCGTCACGGACCAGATCGAGCAGGTGCACCACCTTGGTCTGACCTGAGTAATCCTCGTCGGTGAACATGGCGAGCTTATCCCGGCTCTCCTGATCGTTGGTGACGAGGTAGTTGGTGCGCTTCAGCACGTTGTAGCAGATAGCGCAGAGGGTGATAAGCCTTCCGCCCTCTCGCGAGGCTTGCGCGAGGGCGCGGAGGGGGCTCGCCAACAACATCAAGTTGCCGCCTGAGGCTGGGAAACTGGCGCCGCAGCAGCTCCAGGTAGACAGCTCCTTAAAATTAATATCCAGAAGCTCCGCCGCGGCGCGGGCGGATCGATCTAGGTGCGTAGCCTTTGCATGGAGAGTACACCCTGGGAAATAGGCTATCTGCATAGTTCTGTTCTCCGGTCGTTGTGGATGGTCTCGGATTATTGACACTATCCTCTATGGGATAGCGTCAATATCCTGTACCCACTAGGGCATATATTTCCTCATCGAGGAGATGAATGCCAATTGCGGAGCCTGGAGTAGATGCTCCTGCTCCAGGTCGGACATCGACAAGGCAGGAACACCAGACCGCAGTACGATGAGCCGCAAGGCATCCATCACACTCGCCAGATCAATGCCTTGAGGGCATCGCGAGGCGCAGGTCAGGCAAGATGCGCACATCCATATAGTCTTGGATTGCAGTATTTCCTCCTGCCCCAGTTGCGCCATTCGCATGACCTGATTGGGCAGATGATCCATCGCGAAGGCTAGAGGACAACCAGCGGAGCACTTTCCGCACGAATTGCATTTCAGGATGTTCTGGCCGCTGATCTCCTTAACCTTTTTAACGAAATCCCCTTGGACCACCTGCTTCGATAGGGTGATCATCGCCTTCCGTTCGCTTTTCCCCTCTGGTAGAGGCATCCCGTCACCCTCCTACTTCTCGATCTCCCGATTTGAGTACAGCTCTTTGAGCTTGGGAATCTCCATCTCCATCAGTTCGCGGATAGCAGGCTCATAAACACCTGCTAAGATGTCTTCCACTCGCTTGGCCAGGAACTCGTCCTTCGGAACGATATACTTTCCGTAGATCCTTTGGCCCAGCATCGCTGCCTGAGGATGGGTTATCTCCGCCGGACATCGGGAGGAGCACAAACCGCACATTACGCACTCGAAAGAAAGCTCGGCTGCTCTCTCATAGTCACCTTTCACCAGAGCCGTGATGTACTCCAGCGTCGGCATCTCGATATAGCAGCTCTTCGTGCAGGTGTTGCACCCCAGACACTTGTACAGCTCCGGGTAAATCTTCAGCACCTGGTCCGGAGACGCCGACAGCTTCTCCAGGTCGTACTTCTTCTTGTTCCCAGGGAAGAAAGGCAACTGGACCAGGTACATACCGTCCTCGACCACCTTCTGGCAAGCCAGGGCGGTCCTCAGTTTGAGATCTCCCTCCAAGCGGTAGAAAGTGGCACAAGCCCCGCAATAACCGCCTCGGCAGCCACAACCCCGCTTGTATCGATATCCCGCGTACTCCATAGCCTGCATAACGGTCATCGTTTCAGGCACTTCGTACTTTTTGTTCATGATGAAAACGGAGACGTATCTCTCCTCGGGTTTGTTGTTGCCGCTTTCGCTCACTTCAGCACCCCCTCCATCTCGGTCTCGAATGGGGTGTAGTTCTCCAGTAATGCCGCCGCAAGAGGCGGAATACGATCTTTGATTTCCGGCCGAGTATAGTTAGGCAGAAGGATCGGGGCGATGCGCTTCATGCTTACACCGTTCTCCTGCATCTCCTTGTGATAGGCATCGACATGCTTCAAGCTCAATGTCTTCGGCTTTGGCGTCTCCTTAGCGCGCCTCGCGGCTGAAATCCCGGATCGCCTACCGAAAACCATGATGTCCGCCCAGGAGTTGCCCATCAGCCGGTTTCTACCGTGAACTCCGCCCTCCACTTCGCCGCCAGCAAAGAGGTTCGGAACATTGGTCTCAGCCTGGTCGTTGATCAATATGCCGCCGTTTTGGTAGTGGTGGACCGGCGTGATCAGAATTGGCTCCTTGGTGGGATCGTACCCAAATCGCCAGTAGCGTTTGCACTGTACGGGCATTACACTGAAGAGTGTGCCGGGGCCATTCTTCAGATCCACCATCGGCGTGTCCAACCAGACACCGCTGATACCGCTTGGTGTCGTGATCCCTCGACCTCTTTCTTTGCATTGGCGGATGATGGCAGATGAGGTAACATCCCTCGGTTCGAGGTTGTTGACAAACTGCTCGCCTTCGGAGTCCACCAACTGGCCGAACATAGCTCGAGCCGTCTCGGCCACAAGCAAGCCGACGGTCTGCTCCGGGAAAGCCCCTCCGGTCGGGTGATACTGGACCGTGTCCATGAACACTAACTTAGCTCCGGCTCGATAGGCCATTACCAATCCGTCGCCGGTAGCGCCATAGTGGTTCGTAGTGGGGAAGCCCTGGAAGTGCAGGCGGCCCGACCCGCCGGTATTCAGTACGACGACCTTGGCGCGTGCAACGTAATATTGCTCCGTCTCCATGTTGAAGAGAACAGCCCCAGCGGCTTTGCCCTCTTCATCCAGCAGGATTTCCAGCGCCGATGTGAACTCCAGGACTGGGATGTTGCGGTTCCATACCTCGTCTCGCAGCACCCGCGTGATACCTGCTCCGGAGATATCGCGAGTCGAGATCAACCGTTTCTTGGACGTGCCGCCGCCATGCTTGACCTTGATCTTGCCATCGGGGTCTTTGTCGAACATCACGCCGAGCCCCTCTAGCCATTTGATGACCTGGGGTGCATCGGTGACCAGGGCCCGGACCAACTCCGGCACGTTCGCAAACTGTCCGCCGCCAAAGCAGTCCAGATAGTGGGTGTCTGGTGAGTCAACGGGCGAGATGGCCGCCTGGATGCCACCCTGGGACATCATGGAGTTGGCATCTCCCAGTCGCAGCTTCGTCACAAGCAGCGGGGTGACCCCTTCTTCAGTACACATGAGGGAGGCCGACATACCAGCGGCACCGCCACCAATGATCAGCACATCCACATCGTAATCGGGTTTGGACAGGTCAATTTGAGAGGGGTCAACAGGGCTGCGTGACTCTAGAATGTTGACAAACTCTTTGAGGTAGTATTCCCCTTTGTTGGGACCAACCCTCAATTGCTCTAGAGCCCCTGGTTGATTGGCCGGATAAAAACGTTTCAGTACATCCTCTCGCTCGGCCAAGCTCATGAGAGGAACGGTCTCGTTCAGCCGACGTTCGCGGCTGGCTTCGACCTTGGCTATGGATGCCTTCATGTAGTCCGGGTAACCCATGGTACCTCCTTACCGGAGGGCTGGGGACGCATTTACGCCCCCAGCCTGGGATCCTTATGCTCACAGCATCACCGCTGTGGCGTAATTAACCATTTCCACTCAAAAGGGATTGGGTTGCTAAGGAACTCCCTGTTGTTAATCCCTACTTACTTGCCGGGGTGCTTGCCCAGCCACGCCATCTTGAGGGTATCGCCCCTCAAGCCGCAGCGCAGCGCCTCGAGCACCAAAGCTTCCTCGGGAGGAACGTTGCCTAGGTTGACGTTCATGCCGAACTTCTTGATCAGCCAGAGCTGCTGGTTCTTCATCGGGGCTTCCCACACCAGTACGGAGGGATCCTTGACGCCAGCGATGATCGCATCGACCTCAGCGGCATCCGGATTGCCGGAACCGTCGTAGATCCCGACGCCCTTGCCGGACTCGCGAGCCTCAACGATAACCTTGCTAGATCCACACTCGAGATCCTGAGCGATATCGAAGTGCATCTGCTCGTAGGCAACCTTGTCGTTCGGGTCCTTCTTGCCGACCTCGGAGATAACCACGAAGCCCATGTCCTTGGCTCGCTTGATGAAGTCGTGCCTCTGCTCGGTGGTCATCTCGATGGTGCCATCGGAGACCTCGACGCCGGTGAAGCCCAACTCCTTGACCCTCTTCAGATACTCGGCCAGCTTGCCCTGCATGAGAGCAATCTCGCCGAAGGTGCCGCCGGGATAAACGATGACGCCCGCCGCCTTGACGACCTCGATCTTGTCGCGGATCAGCTTCTCGTTGAAGAAATGGGAAGTCCCGAAAGTCTGCTTCAGGGAGTCGATGTAGTCAGAAGCTGTGTCCATCAGGTCCTTGGTTGCGTTCAGGCCGAGGCCCTTGTCGATGACCATGGTGTAACCGGTTTTGCGCGGCTTGGCTGTCCTACCGTCTAGGGGGTTCTTTAATACGCCTTCAAAAGCTTTCATTGCTTATAATCCCTCCATACAGTTATGGGTTCCGGCTAAAATATTCTTTGCCCTGAGGATCTCGAACTCACCCGATACCAGCCTCTCCATCGCGCGCTCCCTCTTGGCCATCAACTCGGGAGTGTCCATGGTGTCGCACGGTATCGTTTCGTAGAAGAGGTTGCTTCCACCGATCTTATCCACGGCGTTGTTGTACAGCATCCACTTCAGCTTATTGCGCTTCGTGATATCGTTGATGATCGCCGGGTCGCGACCAGCCTCGATTCGAGGGAAGAAGAAAGACAGTTTAGGGTTGACGATCACATCTTCCTTCGGCGCCATAGGCCGGAAATCCAGGGCGATCTTCGTGCCCCAGACGTCGTCCACCTTGGGGATCTCGGCACCGAGTCGCTCGGCCGCCTTGGGGAAATCGTAAACCAGGTTGCCGATCCTGATGTTGTCCATCAGGGCGCCCTTGTAGAATACCAGCCCCTCATCCCGGAAGGCGAAGTGCAGCATCTCCACAGTGAAGATTTGATAACCGCGGCTAATCCCTTCGAGGATAAAGACGGTCTTTCCTGCACCAGCCCCACCAACAACCGCCATCAGCTCGTTATTTTCTGGATTGTACATGGCCGATGCGTGGAAACTGTATATGCCGTGGCGCTCAAGAGTGGCCATAGAGTATTTGAAGAACAGCCCCAAGTTGCCGAAGATGCTATACCGCCTGTCGGCCATCTTGGCATCCAACTCGCTGATAGGCCCTGTGACGAAGACCGCATTGTCGGTGACCTTCATCGTGGGGGGAACATTGGGGATATCGTAAATGTAGAAATACGCATCTAGATTCGGGCCAAAGGGGATGTCGTCGATTTTATACACGTTCGTCAGCAAGCACTGCATCTTATACTCGCTGAAGAACTCTGGATCGTTGAGCAACCACTCGTTGTTGGAAACCAGACCGAACGTTGCATCAAGAATCTTGATCGCTCTTGTGTAGAGCTTTAAAGGTTTCTGATTTGGTACCAAGTGAGCCCTCCAGTTACTTCATGCCAGCCACCAGCATAGCAGGACGATGTTATCATGTCAACATGTCAACTTATATGATTTTTTCCTTATGGTCGCGTCACCTCCACTACGTATTTGCACCGATGCCCTGGAACGAGTGACTTACGGAACTCCATCGGCTTTTTGCCTTCAGTGTAGGCCACTCTCTCCACTTGCAGACCCAAGGCCCCCCTCTTGGTGCGCAGAAGTCCGGCTTCGTAGTCGTCTAGCACAACTGGTTCAACCCATTTCTCCTGCTCGACCATCCGGATCCCATACTTCTCCGATAGGATATCGTGCAGAAAACGGGACTCGAGGTCCTCTTGGATCAATTCTGGACACAGGTCGAAAGGAATGAAGCACTCATCCAAAAGCACCGGTTCACCGTTCACCAATCGAAGCCTCTCGATGCTGAATACTTTTGCAGTCGGGGAAATATCCAGCATCTTAGCGTGCCGTGCGGTGGGGGCTGAGATCTCGATGGACAGTATCTTTATTACCGGCTTCAGGCCGCCGGCCAGGGTTTCCTCCGTGAAGGTATAGAAACCGAGCAGGCTCTGAACCAACTTGGGCTGAGCGACGAAGGTGCCCTTCCCCTGCCGTCTTTCGATCAAGCCCATTCTTTCCAGGTCGTTGAGCGCCTGAGTGGTGGTAGCACGGCTCACATTGAAAGCGGCGCACAGCTCCCTCTCTGAAGGTATCCTCTGGCCTGGTTGCCATTCACCAGATTCGATCTTGTCACGGAGATAATCCTTTAACTGGTGATACAGGGGAGGTCGGTTTTCGCCAACAGACAGGGTAACATGCCCAAAATCAGCTACCTGGTTGTTTGAATGTCCTTCCGAACCTTTAGGCGTATCACTCCCAATCCCTCTATCCGCCACGTCACACTTCCTAATCTTAATCCTTGTGAGGTTACGACGAGATAATTCGAAGGACAACAAGGCCAGCCTCTCGAGAGGCTGGCCCTATTATACGGTTATCATGACAACTTGTGAAGTCGGTTCTAATTTTCGTTGTCGATGTGGGTTATTTCCCCCTGTTGAGCGATTCCGCCTTCAGTGCATCAATGAATTCCGAGGCCTCCCTCTTGGTAAGATGAAGGGGCAGTCTCCCATAATGGGACTGACATCTCTCTTCTAAAGACTCTTCGCTTATCTGGAGATCGCGTGTAGCAGTAAGATAGATAAGCCTTAACTGAGCTGGCGTGGCAAGTGAGCCATTTGTCTGGGAAATCGGGGCAGGACGCGCCAACTGGCCGGCGCCATTGGCAGGTGCATCTATAGGAGAATCGACGACGTGGCTGTTCCCTGCTGACCCCGCTGCGAAGTCGAAATCCTCACAGAACTGAGTGCCATATCCAAGGGCGGCCAACGCCCTGCCGAGTGCTTTGGTTTCGGCTTTCTCTATATAGTCAAAAAAATCCTGGCGGGTTTCAGAGCCCCAGCCGGTGGACTCTCCCCCACCAGGGATGGCTACGTATGCTTTGAACAGAGCAAACCCATCTTCCAGTTTGGCCAACTCCGTTCGCATTACAGCATCTGGATGCTCGGTTCTCAACCAGAGCAACCTCCACTTGACCTCAAGGTACTCTTTCCCGCCTAGCTTTCGTAGATATCTACTGGGGTCGAAGTGGCGTTCACCGTTCTTCTCAACCTTGCATCGAGAGCCGTTTGCCTTTACTGTAGTATCGGTTCCTTCTTTTACCACCTTTGCCTCCGTCCTCGCCGGTGTCTCACTCATGCTAAAACGTCCTCCTCTCAAGCTAATCATCCTTTCACTCGGCGAACCGACGCAACTCAAAACCGACAAGATTCGAACATACGTTCTACACGCATTATACTCGCCTGTAGCGTTCTGTCAAGAACGGGGTCGCGCGAGTAACGGGTAGCCATAAACGGAAGAATTCTTGCCGCTTTATTACCGCTACCAGCTAAAAATGATAGGCGGGGTGGGCTCCAGACAACCCGCCCCGCCATAGTGTGGGAGGAGGAGAAAGTCGAAGATACTCGATCTCGATCCCTTCTCGTTTCAAATTATTGCAAGATGCAGGCCATATTCGAACCTGCAAGGCATGGTTAACGGCACGAGTCACAATGTAGCATCAGACCTTATGCCTGACGTGGTACCTCGTCGGGTACAAGCCCCGATGCTACAGATCTGGCTGTTTGTGTGAACCATCCCTACCTGCCATTATTGATGGGGTTAGTCTGAGAGGCGCATATCCTTCAACACCATTTCGTAGGCAAACGTCCCACCCCGCTCGTTTCGCGCTACTGTGTATGCGCAATCTATCCGAGCGCCAGGCCTGGCAAAGGAGTACTCCTCGGAGGCCATTCCAAACCCAATCGCTCCAACCGTTCCCGTTTCATCCAACAACGTCATTCTCAGATGACCTGAACCTACCACTCTAACATCCCGAACCTGTAGCCCCTGTGAGCAAAAGATAGGCCGCTGGTTCCCGACGCCATAGGGTTCCAACAGTGCCAGCAGATCGAACAGTCCGGGGCGGAAATCTCGAGCTTTTAGCTTGCCTTCTATTAAAATATCAGGGGGAGCAGCAGCCTTATCCAGGCGGCCAGCCGCGCACTCCAGGTGAGAGCGAAGGGCGTCCAGGTGTGAAACCTCGACAGCGAAGCCGGCCGCTTGAGAGTGTCCTCCAAAGCGCACCAACAGGTCCGATGCTTCGGCGAGAGTTTGGATAACGTTGAAGCCCGGCACTCCCCTTCCAGACCCCCGACACTCGCCTTCCCCTGCCTCAATCACGAAAGCCGGCCTGTGCAGCTCCTCTACAAGCCGGTTCGCCACCAAGCCCACGATTCCTGACGGATAGTCGCCCACTAATACGATAGCAGGGGGTAGTTCCGCCTCCCTGGACAGCGCTTCTCGAGCGGTGTTGAGCGCTGTCGCGGTGGCTACCTGTCTATCTCGGTTTGCGGTCTCCAATAGTGAGGCGAGACGCGTGGACTCTTCCTCCGATCGGCACAGCAGCAGATCCAAGCCGAGCCTAGCGTCACCCATTCGCCCAGCGGCGTTCAGTCTCGGCGCTAAAACGTACGAAATACTGTCTGTACCGATGGTGCGATCCCTGATCCCAGCGGCGGACGCCAGGGTTCTTAGCCCCAACCTCTCACCTCGGTTGATCTCCGCCAGCCCAAGCTTGACCAGCAACCTGTTTTCCCCAAGCAGGAGAGCCAGATCCCCAACCGTCCCCAGCGCGACCAGGTCCAGCGAAGATTTCAGCTTCGTCCTCGCTTGCTGTATACCCCATAAATGAGAAAGGAGAGCTTCGGCTAGCTTGTACGCCACCCCAACCCCTGCGAGTTCTTTGAATGGATACGAACACCCTTCCTGCCGGGGGTTGATAACGGCTAGGGCAGGAGGGAGACCATTAGAGATTTGATGATGATCCGTTACTATCACATCGATCCCAAGGGTCTCAGCCAGCTTTATCTCCTTATCCGCCCCAACCCCACAATCGACGGTGATTAATAGCCCTACCCCCTTCTGGGCTAATTGCCTCACCGCTTCCAAGTTCAGTCCGTAGCCCTCCCTGGCGCGGTGAGGCAGGTAGGGCACAACTCGCCCCTGCAGACCGGGTGCTTGCAGCACCTCAATCAGCAAAGCCGCTGCAGTCAAGCCATCTACATCGAAGTCACCGTAAACAGCAATCAACTGCTCTTCTCTTAGAGCGCGGAACACTCTGTTAACGGCTGCATCCATCCCTTTTAACAGAAAAGGATCGTGCATCTCGGATCTCTCTGGGTAAAAAAAGTGTTCAGCTTCTTCGGCGCTCAGGATTCCGCGGTTGAACAGCAGTTGCCGCAACGGTTGAGGCCATTGCCCCAATTCAGCATCAACCGCCTCCGGTGTTGGCTCAGCAACACGCCAGCGTTTTTTAGACATCTATCGCAATACCTCACGACTGCTCATGGCTGCCGATTCTATCAACTCATCACGACTCTTCCAACTTCGAGCATTGTTCATAAGCCCTTATGTCTATCGGCATTTCGCTAAATACTACACACTGCCTTCAGAATTCAGAGTTTGGGTGCGTTTCAAGATTCCGGCTGAGTCATGTTGTAGTACTAGGCTGCCCGTTGGGCTTTACCGATGGCCATACGCCTCCAAGGGTGCTCTGGTGCCGGTCGTCGCGGACCGCTGGACGAGGCTCCGGGTCTAGGCCTATCGGAGGCTGTAGGCTTCTCTTCCGCTGGGACAGGCACCGGCTCACGCTCCGCCGTTATCAGCACCGGGATCGGCTCTTCCTTCGACTCGATCCCAGCCGCTTCCGGAACGGCCGCCGCCTGCGCCGGCTCTGCTCCCTCACTCTGCCGCCTCTCTCGCCGCGCCTGTGCCCGCTCCCTCGGTCCTAGCCGCAGCCGCTCGGCTATCAAGGCCCAGGCCTCATCCCAGCGATCACTACACACCACGTTGCGCAGGGCCACCATCGGGTTCACATGCCCCCTCTCCCAATGCATCCCTGCCCCTTTCAGCCTCGCCTCGACCACCAGCTTGTTGGCGCTCTCCACGATCCCGCTGCCGATTGGCAGCCCCGCGGCTATGAACTCGGCATATCTGATCTGGTCTCGCCGCTTCTCCAGGTACTCAAGGTGCTCGCTCACCACCTTGAAGTCTTGCTCCCTGCCGGGTACTACCTCGGGGGCTTCCCCTGCCGCCCCGTGATGTACTAGCAGGCTGTCCTTTAGTCCACGTAGCCCCTTCAGCACCCCGTCCGAGTCCCCGTGCTTCAGTTCGTGCAGTTGAAGTCCCAGCCATTCGGAAGCCTCGGCCGTGCCCGCTCCCAGCACAGCTTGAGCCCCCGCCGCCAGATGCTCCGTGGCATGGCCCCAGTCAAGGATCCGCACCGCATCGGGGCGCTGATAGTCGACAAAGCCCTGCTCCCAGTCCGCTCCGTCGTTAACGGCCCCCACTCTGCCCGCCTTCTCCGTCCCCCGCCGATAGCTCTCTACCGTGGCCAATCTCCCAAAGCTCTCATGGTCGGCCATACGGGAGAAGTAGGAGAGCTCCTCGGTATGTACCTCCCGCTCCCCCTTCACCTCCTCAACCTTCACGGTGCCGATGGCCAACGTCTTAACCTCTGCCCACACTCCGCCCACAAGCGGCACCATCGCCCCATCCACACTCAACTGCTGCACTTCAGGCCCTTCGGGCGACTCGGGCAACTCCCTCTCAAGACGCTCCACATCGGCCGTCTGGATCTCCACATAGGCCTGGCCGGCTCGCTCCGCAGTCCGCACCGCCGTCGCCTTGCTAACCCGCACCTTGGTGAAGTGCTCCAACATCGCAGCCGCAGGCTCAAATGTCGCCCAAGCTGAGAGCCGCGCCAGCCCCTCCACCAACGTGGGCGTCAGGCTCCCAGGCAACAGCTCCAGTTCATCGTCCAGGGGGGGAAACCCTCTCCCCACAAGCGGGGCAGAGGGTGTAGGAGCGGGTAAGCTCAATGGTCTGGTTGTAGTTGGTAGTGAGAGTCCTGCTAGTCATCTCCTGGTGCTCAAGGGAATGGCCGCACTTCGGACAGGGAGGCCGCTTTCCAGCCTCTGTCCCCTTTAAATCCGCTACCGCGCTGGCTAGCGCCACATCCTGTAGCATCCTCGCCCTAACCTTGGCCAGCCGCTCATCCAAAGCCGCCTCTATCTCCTTGAAGGTCGCCTTCGGGTGCGCAAAGCGCCACTCCTTCATCCCCGTCATCACTTCCTCGGCCAACTGCTGCCAGCGAGCCTCCATCTCCTCCGTCCACATAGCCATATGATGATTAGCCCTCTATAGCTAGGATTTCTTGGATTCTACCAAACCACAGCCCAACCACCCCCCTAACTCATCCTATGGTCTAGCAGCATCCATCTCCTCTCTTCATCCTTCCCGGAATCTTGAAACGCACCCTTTGCAGATTGCCCAATTGACAAAACACCACCTCGCAGCTAAACTCCGGAGTTGTGGCATGGCAGCATGCTTGGTATGGTAGTCCCGGCTGGTAGCCGAAATTGCGTTTCCCAATATACCTGATTTAGCTAGCGTTAACGACGCCATATCAACCTCGCTTCTCCGGCTCCTTTCTTCTCTATTGGAGGTCAGGAAGGCAATGGAAGATACCAATCCATTTTCACGGTTTTGTCCTGCAAGAGGGCACTTCCGGATCCGTTGAAAATCGGATCCGGGTTGTGTCATCGGAGCCCAAAAATTTTCCCGAACCTCGTCCTAGAGGCGTGTCTCATATAGACCGCCTTCTGAGTGTCCCCGTCATGAAGACGACGACGGGATTATTACGGTTGGGCGGGGGTATCTGCCCATTCAGGCAAAGAAGCATATTTTTTAGGAGGTGATGAAACAGAATAGCGAGGTATAGCCATTATTGACTCGGAAACAGCGTTTCGAGATCGAATCAGGAGGAAAGAAACGGAAATGCTAAAACGATCATCTCTGCGCTTCCTTGGGCTGATGTCTCTTGTTGTGGTAATGGCCGTCGTCGTCGCGGCTTGCGGCTCAGGACAGCCTGCACCCACCCCGACCACAGCCCCCGCAGCGGCTCCGACCACGGCGCCCGCAGCCGCTACTACAGCCCCCGCGGCTGCTCCGACCACGGCGCCCGCAGCCGCTACCACGGCCCCCGCGGCTGCTCCGACCACGGCTGCCGCACCTGCTAGCGTCCCGGCTTTGTCCAAAGAGTACAAGATGTCCATCGCCACGGGTGGCACTGCCGGTGCCTACTATCCCTACGGCGGGGCTTTGGGTGCCCTGTGGGCCAAACACCTCCCAAGTGTGACGGTAACTGCAGAAGCTACCGGCGCTTCTGTTGAGAACGTCCGACTGCTGGCCAACAAGCAGGTGGAGCTAGCGATTATTCAGAACGACATAGCCGACTACGCCACAAACGGCACTGAGATGTTCAAGGAGAAAAACGACAGCTTCAGGGCTGTAGCTGCGCTCTATCCTGAACTATTGCAGTGGACTGTGGACCCCTCTATCAAAACCTTCGACGACCTGAAGGGCAAAAGGATAGTGGTAGGGCCAGCCGCCTCCGGTAGCGAAGCCAACACTCGACAGGTTGTCGAAACAAACGGCCTAACATATAAGGATTTCTCGAAGGCGCTGTACCTCTCCAATGCTGAGGCCGCAGCAGCCTTCAAGGACCGGCAGGTCGACGGCTTCTGCATCACCGGTGGCTATCCCATGCCGGCCATTACCGATGTGGCTACTACTTCGGAAATCTCGATGTTCAACATCGAGGGCGATTACGCCAAGAAAGTTATGGACAAGTATCCGTTCTACGTAGAGGCCACGATCCCCGCCGGCACCTACAAGGGTGTCGACGCGGAAACCAAGACCCTGGCTGTCCAAGCCTGTCTAGTGGCTCGAGCGGACCTGGATGAAGATCTGGTCTACTGGCTAACCAAGACCTTGATCGAGAAGCAGCCGGAGTTCGCGCAAGCACACGCCAAGGGCAAGGAACTTAGCAAGGAGGGAGCGGTAAAGGGGTTCAGCATCCCGTTCCATCCTGGTGCTGAGAAGTACTACAAAGAAATTGGCGTGATGAAGTAGGGTCGCGTTAGCACTTTGGCGCAACATCGGAAGCTAAGACCTCCGATGTTGCGCCATCGGTGTATGGGCTGTGTCCCTAGGGCCGGCCAGCGGCTAGTTCGGACATGGCCCGTTTGGTAACTGGAATGGTAATAGCACCGAAGGCGAGTCTTTGAGTATTTTTGTTCCCAACATCAGGCGGGTTTGCCAAAGGACCCGGGCAAAACTCTACATACTGGCTCTTGTGCTGGCCTTAGTAGCTCTCTTGCTGTCGGCGCTTTGGCCTAACCCTGTATTGGAGGTCAGGGCTGGTCCCGAACTTCGATTGGTAAAGGTAATCCCCGTGGCTTCGGGCGAAAGGATCACATACAGCTACGTTCACTCAGTTCAAAAGACACCAGTAGACGAAATCATCGAAGTGTCGGCCGGAGGGTATCTCGTGGTCCGAGAGACGGTTTATGACATGTATGGAGCGGGACTACCCTCGGATTTCCTGTGTGGCGATTACTCCATCGATGCCCAGAGCGGCAAGTTCAGGATCTCCAACATGTCTCGCGAGATGCATAGCTTACCAGTGAGGGTTGCCTTCACACCAGGACAGACGCTGGAAGTAAGGGGTGAAAAAACCCCGTTAAGCTCTTTAGCCCCGCCCACTACCCAGTTGGTCATCCAGGTTGCCACAATGCCGCGAGCAGCTACCCTGATGCGACAGGGACAAGAGTATGTAAACCATTGACCTCGGAGGGCTTCCTGATAACCGATGTGGTGGGTTTGATATGGTCTACCCGGTTTTTCTGCTAGACTTGCAGTCGGTCCCCGCTACTACTACTAAATCTCGCCTCATATACCGGTTAAACCGCAGGAGCGGTTAGCGTCAATCATCTAGGAGGGAAAATGGGCCAGACCGTGCCAACGAAGTTTGAAGCCATTTCGGAGGAAGAAGCCCAGGAGATCGCGGCCAAGCTGGATGTGGGGTCACGGGTTCGCAAGTTCACCGGTCCCTTCACCATCTTTCTTGCCCTGGTGGCCGCCGGCATGTCCGTCTTTCACCTTTATACGACCCTCTTCGGCTTCTTCGATGCACCTATTCAGCGTTCCTATTTCCTGATCTTCGTGGCGGTGCTAGGATACGCACTTTACCCGGCTCGCGCTAGCGGAGCTATCGGTGAGCGGCGGCTTCCCCCCATCTGGGATATCGGCCTCATGTTGGTAGGTGCCTGGGCAGGTGCCTATATCATCATCAACTTCGAAGACATCGTGATGAACATGGGCAACCCATCCCAGACGGACATCGTAATGGGATGCATTGCTATTGTGCTGGTGCTGGAGTTATGCCGCCGCGCTGCCGGTCCAGTTCTAGCTTCTATCTGCGTCATATTTCTCTTGTATGCCCTGTTCGGAAATCATATCCCGGGATTCCTCAGCCACAGAGGGTATCCGTTCGAACGGCTAGTTAGCCACATGTACCTGACCACAGAGGGCATTTTTGGCATGGCTGCCGGAGTAGCTACGACTTACGTCTTTATGTTCATCCTCTTCGGCGCTTTTCTAGCTAAGACAGGCACTGGGCAGTTCTTTATCGACTTGGCAGTAGCCATGCTCGGCGGCTTCTCTGGGGGACCCGCAAAGGTAGCCGTTTTCGCCTCCGGCCTCATGGGAACCATCAACGGCTCCTCGGTGGCCAACACCGTAGGAACCGGCGCCTTTACAATCCCTATGATGAAATCTATCGGCTATAAGCCCCATTTCGCGGGCGCTGTCGAGGCGGCTTCCTCCACCGGCGGCCAGCTTATGCCACCGGTTATGGGTGCTGGCGCTTTCCTGATGGCGGAGATTACCGGTGTGCCCTATTTGACGATCATCGCTGCGGCAGCCTTACCGGCCATTCTGTACTACACAGGTGTGCTCACAGGAGTCCACCTGGAGGCCAAACGTACCGGCCTGGAGGGGTTGCCCAGAGATCAGTTACCGAGCCCCTGGAAAGTCCTCAAGGAGCGAGGCCTATTACTTACCCCCATCTTCGCCGTTATCTATATGCTGCTCCAGGGCTATACGCCGCCCTTCGCTGCTATTACCGGTATCGCCACCAGCATCGTGGCCGGAGCTATCCTCCCCACGACGAGGGTCCATCCAATCAAGTACTGGGAAGCCCTGGTCCAGGGAGCAAGGGACGCGCTCAGCGTCAGCGTCGCCTGCCTCAGTATCGGCTTCATTATGGGTGTGGCTACCCTAACCGGCGCCGGACTGAAGATAGCCAACGGTATTCTGCTTCTATCGGGCGGGAACCTCTTTTTTACCCTGGTATTCACAATGGTCGCATCCTTGATCTTGGGCATGGGTCTACCCACCACTGCCAACTACCTGGTAACCTCCACCATTGCCGCTCCGGCTCTGGTCGAGGCCGGGGTGCCATTGCTGCCCGCCCACCTGTTCGTCTTCTACTTCGGCATCATCGCCGACCTGACCCCGCCGGTTGCTCTAGCCGCGATGGCGGGCGCTGGTGTTGCCAGGGCTCGCCCGCTGCAAACGGCAGTCACGGCATTTAAGCTGGGGGCACCGGCATACTTGATACCCTACGTGTTCTGCTACGCCCCGCAGATCACACTGGTTGGCTATCCCTTCATGCAGGGGCTGCAGGCCACATTCACAGCCCTGATGGGCGTGGTATGTCTGGGGACTGCCACCATGGGCTATATGTTCACCTTCGTGCCATGGTGGCAGCGGATTCCGCTTTTTGGAGCGGCTTTATTCATGATAGACCCTGGCCTCCAAACCGACCTGCTTGGATTGGTAGTTCTGGGTACTGTAGCCTTTTTACAGTGGAGAAAAATTAAAAGCGAGAAGAGCAAAGTAGCCATTTCAACTCGGAGCTAATCGACAACAATGTAGCCGAAGGTTCAGGCTGCGCGTAGCCTCATGGGGTGACATTACATTTCGCAACGAGGCTACGCGCAAGCTAAAGAAGAAGGGTTACTACTGACCTCTGCACCGAGGGATAAATCCCGTGGCATCCCGGATGTCCGCTCCATGTCGCGAGATGCATCTCGCGGTTTAGCGATCTGTGCAGCGATCAGTAAGGAGCATTATCCCAGCAGTCAGCCATCAGCGTTCAGTTATCAGCCACAGGTAATCATAAGCTGATGGCTGACTGCTGATGGCTGATAGCTTTTTGTAAGGAGGCATCCCTTGGGCGATCTATCCAGTAGAGACAGGTACAGTTGCCAACACCCCGGCTCCGCCCGGCTTTACACCGAGGCTCTCGAAGTGTTTCCCGGCGGGGTTACCCACGATAGCCGCTTCATGACGCCATTCCCTCTCTACGTAAGTAAGGCCGAGGGGGCGAAAAAGTGGGACGTAGACGGGAACGAGTACATCGATTTCGTGATGGGCCACGGCGCGCTGCTGCTGGGCCACTCTCATCCATCCGTGGTCGAAGCCGTTGCCCGGCAGGTGGGTATGGGAACCCATCCGGGGGCTTGTACGGAGCTCGAGCTCGAATGGGGAAAGCTGGTCAAGAGGTTGGTGCCGAGCGCAGAACGGGTGAAGTTCACCAGCTCCGGCACTGAGGCCAGTCTCATGGCCATGAGGCTGGCAAGAGCCTACACGGGCAAAGAGAAGATAGCCAAATTTGTTGGCCATTTCCACGGCTGGCACGACTACACTCAGATAGGGGAGAAGCCGCCGTTCGATGTCCCATCCTCAGCCGGCGTTCCCAGGGCTCTGGTAGAGACGATCGTGCCCCTTGACCCTCGGGATGAAGAGGGGATTCAGGCCAGACTGGAGTCGGACCCGGAGATCGCCGGAATCATCCTGGAACCTTCGGGGGCCTCATGGGGCACGGTGCCGCTCCGGCCAGGTTTCCTCCAGTGGCTGCGAGATCTGACCCGTAAGACCGGGGTGGTGCTGATCTTCGATGAGGTGATCACCGGCTTCCGCTTTGCCCCTGGAGGGGCTCAGCAGTATTACGGCGTGATGCCGGACCTGACGGTAATGGCCAAAATCCTTGCCGGCGGACTGCCGGGCGGAGCAGTGGCTGGAAGGGCAGACATCATGGAGCACCTCGCTTTCAAGGAAGGGGATGCCAACTGGAATCGCTACAGAAAGATCGCTCACCCCGGCACTTTTAACGCCAACCCTCTCTCGGCTGCCGCGGGTGTCGCGGCGCTCAAGATCGTCGAGACCGGCGAGCCGCAGAAAAAGGCGAGCGATCTGGGACAAGCCCTGAGGAGAGAGATGAACGCTGCCATCGATCGGCGGGGCGTCTCGGGCTGCGTCTACGGTGACGTCTCCATGTTCCACATCTATCTGGGATCCTGTCCCAATATGGGGAGCTGCGACAGATCATTCTGTACGAACGATCCATCAGCCCTCAAGGCCGTGCGAAGCGGGCCTAAGGCGGAGGCGCTGCGACGCCAGATGCTGGTTCACGGAGCAGACATCCAGGGCGCGGGCGGGATGCTCTCTTCAGCTCACACGATAGATGATGTGGCTAGAGCTGTGGAGATCTTTGACAGGACGTTGGGGAGCCTGGCTGAGAGCGGGATGCTGTAATTTTTCGTTTCAGTATCGTAGGGGACGTGTGACGCGAGTAAACGCAGCGTCACACGCTGCTGGCCCGGTACCGCGTACGTTGGCACCATCCCACGCGGCACCGGGCGGGTACGGAGTCCCGCCCCTACCGCATCTACCACTCAGTGAGGATATCCGGCCCGTCGGCCGTAATGGCCACGGTGTGCTCGAAGTGAGCAGACCATTTGCCGTCTTTGGTCACAGCCGTCCATTGGTCATCGAGGATGGTCACATCGGGCGTACCCATGTTTACCTGGGGCTCGATGGCGAGCACCATTCCTGGCCGGAGCAGCGGCCCCTGGTGAGGTGGGCCGAAATGGGGCAACTGAGGCGCCTCGTGCATGCTGCGACCTACCCCATGGCCCACGAAGACCCGTACGATAGAAAACCCGTTCTTTTCCACATGAGTCTGTATGGCGTGGGATATGTCCGAGAGGCGATTGCCCGGTCTTGCCTTCTCGATCCCGCGGTAGAGCGACTCCTCCGTAGCCTTCAGAAGGCGTGCTACCTCCGGTTTGACCTCGCCCACAGGGTAAGTTTTGGTGGAATCGGCAAAGTAGCCGTTGAGCGATGCCGCCACATCTAGTTTGACGATGTCGCCCTGGCGCAATCTGCGGTTGCCCGGTATGCCGTGAACCACCTCTTCATTTATCGACACACAGATATGGCCTGGGTAACCATGGTAATTCAGAGAACCGGAAACGGCGCCTTTTTCCTTGAATATGCTGGCCGCAAGATTGTCCAGCTCTTTGGTCGTAACCCCAGGCTTCACAGCCTTCTTCAATTCTTTCAAGGTGAAGACGACGATCTTCGCCGCTTCACGGATCTTCTCGATCTCTCTTGGCGATCGAAGAATGATCGCCTCCTGATTTCTCGAACGCAATTTGTTCACCAAATACCTCCGAACTGCCTGCGCAATACGGGCAGGATAAAACTATACCACATAAGCACGCTCTGGACGCCAAGAATGGACCCGAATCTGGGGTGAGCCCCAAGCTTCCGGTAAAAGGCTGGTTTCGGCGCCTGGCCATAGTGGCTGTTGACTAAATAATCGTACAACAGCATCGTAGGGGCCGGCGCCCCTG
>JBMNNU010000151.1:0-7761 GCA_050942695.1 Chloroflexota bacterium | reverse complement strand
GCCTGTCGCCAGACCGTCTCCGATTGCGCCTCCACGCCAGCAACCGCGTCGAAAACGACCACGCCGCCGTCCAGCACTCGCAACGAGCGCTCTACTTCCACCGTAAAGTCCACGTGGCCGGGAGTATCGATGATATTGATCTGGTGCTCCCGCCAGGCTGCCGTCGTTGCAGCAGCGGTGATGGTGATTCCCCTCTCCCGCTCCTGGTCCATCCAGTCCATAACTGCGTTGCCATCGTGGACCTCGCCCATCTTATAGATCCGGCCGGTGTAGTAGAGGATCCGCTCGGTGGTTGTGGTCTTGCCAGCGTCGATGTGGGCGATTATTCCAATGTTACGTATCTTTCGCAATTCTATCTTATTAGCCAAAGAGCTATCCTCCTTTCCGTGTCGGATGCGGGACCCGGCCACAGAGCAAAAAATTAGGGTCGGATCAGGAAGACCCGCCCCATTAGTTCGCTTCTGCGGCGACCGGGGATACACCCGCGCTCGGCGCGGACCATAACGTGAATGTGTCCGCGCGATCCCTGGCGGCTTGGTCAGTTCCTTCTTTGCCGTGCCAACAGTCCAAACTGGCTTTGCGGTTCGACAGAAAGACCCGACAGAACAGCCAGGGACAAATCGTTATGTTATTATTAGTTTACCACAACAGCGCCAATTATTGTAGAATCGCTACAGTTATGGAAATCGCAAGGATGTCTTTATGGGAGCCTCGACGGTAAATGGGCAACGACAACTGCCGATCCGATGGAGGCGGAACACCTCGACCCGCTCTATCGGATTGCAGACCCAGATTGCCTTTTTGGTTTCTTCTGGCTTCGTCGCTTTAGCGGCCTTTGCCATCCTCATTACCCCTGCTCTAGATCTGTCGCGGATTCTACTGTTGGCCTTAGCTACTGCTTTGCTAGCTGCTCTAGTGTCCAGGCTAGCCTGGGTTACCGTCGCCAGACCAATAGCAGCGCTCAACAAATCGGCACAGCGTATCGTTGATGTCAATCAGGCCGACCCTATCGCAATCCAGGGGCCACAGGAGATAGCAGAGCTGGCTCACAGCTTGGAAGATATGAGGGGGCAACTCCTTCAGACTATCGACGAGATCAAGGCTCGCAACGCGATGCTTGAGCGACGCGTCGAGGAGCGGACCGCCGAGCTCGAGCGCTCGAAAGACGAACAGGAGAAGTCCAAGGCGCGCCTACAGAAGCTGGTCCACAGGCTATCCAGCCTCAACTCCATGTTCGTTGCGTTAAACAAGTCGCTAGATCTTGAAACCATCATGGCGAACGCGCTGGATCATACCCTGAAGCTTACATCTATGGATGCAGGAGCGATCTATCTGGTAGATGAGCATACTCGTGAGCTGGAGCTAGTCGCCCATAAAGGTATTTCGAAAGAAGTGGCTAAGGTTGCGGTCAATCTGGGGCTCAGCGCCGATTTCCGTGCTGCTGCGGACCTGGCTGGTGAACCGCTGGTGGTTGATGATACCGGCAGATACGCCAGGGGCTCAAAAGCAGCTCTCCTGGCGGAAAAAATGCGCAGTATGGTTCGAGTTCCCTTCATGTCCTCCGGCGGCTTACTTGGGATAATGTGTCTGGGAAGCGGTAGCGACCGCAGCTTCTCTGAAGCGAAGATAGAGTTGCTCAACTCGGTAGGTAATCAGATCGCCGCAGCGATTCAAAACGCTCGTCTGTACCGGGAGCTTCAGAGCAAGGAGCGAATGCGAGGGGAGTTGCTGCAAAAAGTGATCACAGCCCAGGAAGAGGAGAGGAAGAGGATCGCTCGCGAACTGCACGACCAGACCAGCCAGGCGCTGGCTGCCCTGATGGTAGCAGTGGGAACGGCGGCTGCGCAATCTGCCGAGGGAGTAGACGTGAGCGAAAGCCTGGCTCGGATGAGGGCGTTAGCCGTGGACACATTAGAAGAGGTCCACCGATTGATCTTCGACCTGCGGCCTACCCTGTTGGACGACCTGGGGCTGATGGCGGCAATGCGCTGGTACGCGGAAACACGCCTCGGGGAAGCTGGGATAAAGGTCCGGGTCGAGTTAGCTGGGGAGGAGCGCAGACTGGCGCCTCAGGTGGAGACGGCGCTCTACCGGGTCGTTCAGGAGGCTGTGAACAACGTTGTAAACCATTCAGGGGCTCAAAACTTCACTCTCACCTTCGTGTTGAAAGCCGAGTCCGTTACCATCATGATGGTGGACGATGGTTGGGGCTTCGATATGGCTGAGCTAGCCCGATCCCGAGATACGAAACGCGGTTTGGGCTTGATGGGTATGAAGGAGCGTGTGGAGCTGTTGGGAGGCACCTTCGCTATCTATTCAGAGCTGGGAGGCGGGACGAAGATAACGATTGATGTGCCCCTGGCGGAAGAGGAGAACAGCGTCGATGGAGACGATAATAAAGGTATTGCTGGTTGACGATCACGCCATCTTGAGAGAAGGGATCAGGGCGCTGCTAGCTCTCTCCAAGGATATCGAGGTGGTTGGCGAGGCCGGTGATGGGCAGCAAGCGATAGAACAGGTGCAACAGCTAACGCCAGATGTGGTGCTGATGGATATCGCTATGCCGGGGCTGGATGGGTTGGAGGCAACCAGGAGGATCAAGGAGCGTTTCAAAAACGTAAAAGTATTGATCCTCACGCAGCACGAGAACCGGGAGTACGTTTTCCCCATTCTCAAGGCGGGTGCCGACGGATATGTCTTGAAGAAAGCGGCGGGCACAGAGTTGATATCGGCCATCAGGGCGGTTAACGAGGGGGGTGCCTTCCTGTATCCCACTGTAGCCAAGACGGTGGTTGAGGATTACCTCAGGCCGGATGGAACCGTCACTGATCGCCGCCATCCACGGCTTACCGACCGTGAGATTGAGGTGCTCAAGCTAGTTGCCGAGGGCAAGAGCAACCGTGAGATTGCGGATCTACTTTGCCTCAGCCCCAAAACGGTCAACGGGCACCGCACCAACATAATGGATAAGCTGGACTTGCACAACCGCACCGAACTGGTGAAATACGCCATCAGGACGGGGCTAATCCAGTTATAAAGTGCTGAGTGCTGAGTGCTGGATGATGTGTACTGAGTGCTAAAGGGATGAGGTTCCATGATCCCGAACTCCAGGACCTAGCACTCAGCACCTAAACCTCAGGACTCAAGGCCTGGATTGCGGTGGGAATAGGGTGTTTTACCTGTCTCAAATAGTGCGTTATGCGGATGCCCCTGGTCGCGCTTCCTAGCTAGACTATGGTCGTGGGCAGAATTGCCCGGGGCCGAATTGTGCCCTGTGAAGGGCACTGTTGCAGCCGCTATCTCTACAAGCCCATAGTATTCAACGCACAGCGTGTTTTTATCGCCACGAGGGTATGCGTAGAGTGGCTAACGGCAATTGGCGCCAACCCACCCCAGTGGAAATGACAGGGGCTAACGTAGTAGACTAGTTGGCGGTCTGACACTGTCATCCAGGAGCTCGCCGGATCTTAGATCAGGATCGTATCGTGATCGCGAGTTGCCGGCGCCCCGATATCGCTCATGCAATTGGGTTGGTCGAACGAAGCGTGCTGTGCCGAAGTGGCTCAGGACGATAGAGCACTAGAGCCGCTGTTACGCGATGTTCAGATGGCTCCAGCTCTTAGCCGCTAAGCTGCTAATGCAGGCCAAGTTACTACTAGCGAGGAAATCCAGACGTCATTGGGGAGGCGTGTGGAGCAAACGCTAGAAAAAAGCATCCGGCTTCGAAGCCGACCCCATAACTTTGCTGAGCCGGGGAATAGCTTCGGGTTACAGCGAAGTAGCCGACCAAGGAGGAAATAGGAGGTAGGTTGATGGCAGAAGAGTCCAAGACACCCATGCTCGATCAACTAGAAAGCGGCTCGTGGCCCAGCTTCGCATTAGAGATAAAGAAGCGGGCAGCCAAGAACGCAGCGGCCAAGGATTTGGCCGGTCAGCTAGAACAGTCCTATAAGGACAAGCGAGTTCACTGGAAGCATGGTGGCATCGTGGGCGTGCGAGGCTACGGCGGTGGTGTTATCGGCCGTTATTCCGATATGCCCGAGGAATTCCCCAATGTTGCCGAGTTCCATACCATGCGTATCAATATGCCGGGTGGGTGGTTCTACAACACCCAGGCGCTGAGGAAGATCGCCGACATCTGGGAGAAGTACGGATCTGGATTGACGAACTTCCACGGCGCCACCGGAGACATTATCCTGCTTGGCACCAAGACCGACAAGCTGCAGGAGTGCTTCAACGCTTTGAGCGAGGCTGGCTTCGACCTCGGCGGTTCCGGGTCGGACCTGCGAACCCCCAGCGCCTGTGTTGGCCAAGGCCGCTGTGAGTGGGCTTGCTTCGATACCCTCGGTCTCCTTTACGATCTCACAATGACCTACCAGAACGAGATCCACAGGCCGATGTGGCCCTACAAGTTCAAGATCAAGATCGCGGGTTGTGCCAACGACTGCGTAGCCTCTATCGCCCGTGCCGACTTCCCCATTATCGGCACCTGGAGAGGCCCGCTGCAGATCGATCAGGAAGCTGTCAAGCAGTATTTAGCAGCCGACTTCAACGTGCAGAAGCTAGTTGTTAATAAGTGCCCTACAGATGCCCTGGAGCTTGACGGCGACAAGCTGCTTCTTAGCGCCGACGACTGCAACCGCTGTATGCACTGCATCAATATGATGCCGAAGGCGATCAAGCCCGGCACCGAGAGGGGCGCTACCATCATGATCGGTGGCAAGGCTCCTATCGTGAAGGGCGCCTATCTGTCTTGGGTGCTCGTGCCTTTCATGAAAATGGAACCCCCCTACCAAGAAGTGAAGGATCTTCTCGAAAAGATCTGGGAGTGGTGGGACGAGAACGGCAAGACCAGAGAGAGGGTCGCCGAGCTTATCGAGCGCGTCGGCATGGGCAACTTCCTCCGCGATATGGGCCTCGAGCCCGCACCGCAGATGGTATTCCAGCCCAGGTCCAACCCTTACTACTTCTGGCAGCCTGACGAAGTCAATAAGTAGTAGCGCATTTGGAACGAGGAGTTTGGGAGCGGCCCAAACCCTGATGGCAGGAACTGTAACCTGCCGGACACACCGAATAATTGAAAAAATGAGGTAAGAGATGTCTGAAGTCAGGACCGATTTCGGGCCTCCATATTTCAAAGATATGATGCCACCTTTGATGGTGGAGAACTACGGTAAGTGGGCTTACCATGAGAACGTACAGCCCGGCGTTCTCAAGCATGTATCCGAGACTGGCGCTGCCGTGTGGTCGGTGCGAGTTGGCTCGCCCCGCCTGCTGGCCGTCGATACCGTCCGCGAGATCTGCGACATCGCCGACAAATACTGCGATGGCCACCTGCGCTTCACCAGCCGACACAACATCGAGTTCTTACTGACTGACGAGTCCAAGGTCCAGCCTCTCATCGCAGAGGTCAAGGGCAAGGGTTGGCCGGTCGGTGGAACCAACAACGCTATCAGCAATATCGTTCACACCCAGGGGTGGATCCACTGCCATAGCGCAGCTACCGATGCCTCAGCGTTGGTAAAAGCGGTCATGGATGAGATGGTCCCCTATTTCGAGAGCGAGAAGCTCCCGGCTAAGCTGCGCATCGCGATGGCCTGCTGCTTGAATATGTGCGGCGCCATCCACTGCTCCGATATCGCTCTGGTTGGTATTCACAGGACCCCGCCCAAGACCGACCACGAGCGACTGAGCAAGACATGTGAGGTTCCGAACATCATCGCAGCCTGCCCGACCGCGGCGATCCGCCCTGATCCTAAGAACAAGAGCGTCGTCGTGAACGAAGAGAAATGCATGTACTGCGGCAACTGCTTCACAGTCTGCCCGGCCATGCCAATCGCCGATCCAAAGAACGACGGCGTGGCGATCTTCGTCGGTGGAAAGGTGTCCAACGCCCGAAAACCACCGATGTTCTCGCGCTTGGCAATCCCCTACCTCCCCAACAATCCGCCGCGATGGCCGGAGGTAGTAGATGCCGTCAAGAATATCGTTGAGGTCTACGCCGCGAATGCTCGGAAGGGTGAGCGCATGGGCGAGTGGATCGAGCGAGTTGGCTGGGAGAAGTTCTTCTCCTTGACCGGCATCCCGTTCACCGACAAGCACATCGACGACTTCCGGTTCGCCCCGACGACCTTCAGGACTTCCGCCACCTTCAAGTGGTAGCCTAGAAGGGAGAGAACCTTGAGCGAAGAATTGAGAGAAAAAGTGTTGGCTTACCTGGGCAAGGTCGATAAAGCTAAGAACCGTGACATCGCTACGGCTCTGGGCGTGGCCAAGAAGGAAGTGGACCAGGTGGTCAACGAGCTGGCCAAAGAGGACAAGGTAGAATTCCTCTATCTAGGAACCTCCTACGTCAAGCTCAAGGGTTAGTACACGCAGTAACAAGCCACGGAGGCACAGAGAGACAAAGCGCCACGCTATCTGTTCTCCGTGCCTCCGTGGCGGCTTACTGGGGAGAATTTATCGTAGGGGCGCACATTGAGGCGCCCAGGGTAGACCGGCAGGCCTACCCCTACGAAGGACATTCATGGCACTGGCAGACCTTCTGAAAGAGAGACGCGCCGCTATATTGAAGCGGTGGTTAAGGCTGATAATTGAGAGCTATCCCCCCGATACCGCTCGCTTCTTGGAGCAGGAAGGGGACCGGTTTCTCAATCCTGTAGGGTATACCTTCACTAAAGAGACCGAATGCCTTTTAGATGAGATCCTGAAGGGTGGCAATTCAGAAAAGCTGACTAGGTCTCTGGATAATATCGTTAAGATAAGGACTGTTCAGGACTTCTCCCCCTCGAGAGCCATAGCCCCGATTTTCATGTTGAAGAGGGCGGTGAGGGAAGAGTTAGGGTCTGCTTTTCAGCAACAGGCGAGCTTTGGTGAGCTGCAACAGTTCGACTCTCGTATCGACGGGGTTGCTCTTCTCGCCTTCGATAGCTATATGCAGTGCAAACAGAAGATATTCGACATAAGGGTTAATGAGGCAAGCAAGAGGTCGGCAATCCTGCTGGAAAGACTCAACCGCATCTACGGGAACCAGGAGGGCGACGCGGGCCTCGATGATCCGGCTTCAGATCACGTGTCGCGAGGTAGTACTAGATGAAAGCCCTGTATCCCTTTATGGTGGTAGTAGCCCTGGCATTAGTGGCTTACATAGGGGTCGGGGTGATGCAGCTGAGCGTGCTTTTTGGTGTGGTGTTACCCTATATCGCTATCGCTCTTTTCATCGGAGGGTTCGTATATAGGGTGATCCGGTGGGCCAGGTCGCCTGTGCCTTTTAGGATAACCACCACCTGCGGTCAGCAGAAATCCCTCCCCTGGATAAAATCCAGCTTCTTCGAAAGCCCCCACAACAATCTCGGAGTCATCGGAAGGATGGCGATGGAGGTGTTGTTCTTCCGCTCTCTGTTCCGGAACAGCAAGATGGAGTTGCGGGATAACCGATTGGTTTATGGAGGCGAGCAGCTTCTATGGGCGGCAGGGCTGGTCTTCCACTGGTCCTTCCTGATTGTCATCATTCGGCACTTCAGGTTCTTCACCGAGCCTGTGCCTTTCTTCATTCCGATTATCCAGGCCGCTGATGGCTTTTTCCAAGTCGGAGTGCCAACCATTTACATAACGACAATGGCAATACTGGCAGCGCCCACCTATCTATTTCTCAGGCGGGTATTCATCCCCCAGGTGCGATACATATCCCTGCCTTCGGACTATTTTCCGCTGTTCTTGATCCTGGGTATCGCCCTGTCGGGCGCGCTGATGCGGCACATA
>JBMNNU010000150.1:0-7782 GCA_050942695.1 Chloroflexota bacterium | reverse complement strand
CGGTCCTGTTCGGGAGCCACAGAGCCGACTGGAGGCTATACTTCACCGCGAGAAGTGGCACGGGAAGGGTGGAAGTTGGATCGGTGACGCCATTTACGGTGTGAATGACGGCCTAACAGCCGTTTTCGGCATAGTAGCCGGGGTGGCCGGAGCAAGTACCTCCAACGACTTCATCGTAGTGGCCGGCCTGGCCGGTGTGCTCTCCAGTGCCCTTTCTATGGGGGCTAGCGCCTATCTGGCCAACAAAGCGGAGCGGGAGGTCTTCGAAGCGGAGCTAGCCAGGGAGCGAGAGGAGATAGAAGAAAACCCCGAGGAAGAGCGCGAAGAGATGGAGCTGTTCTACCAGCTCAAAGGATTCACAGAAGATGAAGCCCGTACGATGGTCGATAGGTTGGCCAGCCAACCCGAACAGTTCCTGCGCACCCTGGCCCACGAAGAGTTGGGGTTGTCGGAAGAGCGGTTGCCCAACCCGAACCTGGCAGCCTTCGTTGGGACAGTATCCACAGCACTGGGGGGGATAGTGCCCGTTCTACCGTTCTTCTTCTTGGTGGGCGAAGTTGGGATCCTGGTATCCCTGTTTATCAGCGTTCTAGCCCACTTCGCAGTAGGGGCATCCAAGAGCATAGTCACCCTCCGGAGTTGGTGGAAGAGCGGGCTGGAAATGACCGCTGTGGCGCTGATCGTCGCCATCGTTGCGCACGCACTGGGTAGAGCTCTGGCTATCGGCTGAGCGAGGCAAGCAGCAAGCTAACCGGATTATAAAAGCGAACGCAGCAAGCCAACTAACGGTCTGTGTAGACCTCACAACCATCCTGGCCGATAACCAGCTCGATGGTGCCGTGACGATCGGTGCGAAAAAGGGTAATCCCCTCTAGCATCTCCAGTGTGGTTTCCGCCGGGTGGCCGTATCGGTTGCCCGCCCCTACCGAAATCACCGCTACCTGCGGCGAAACTACCTGGAGTAATCGCTCATCCAAGGCTCCCGCTGCGCCGCAACGTGGAACCAGCAACACATCCGCTCTGCTCTGTACACTTCCGGCCAGCTCGCTCTGCGCCCCGCGGGGCAGGTCCCCCAGCAACAACACCACAAAATCGCCAGCTACCAGCCTTGCGGCCAGGCTTTTGTCCTCTTCCGAGGGGTCGGGCGATGCCCACAGCAGCTCCAGCCAGACATTCCCCCCTAACGGTATCCGCTGGCCGGCCTGCGCATCAAATACGGGGATGTCCCGCTCCTGCAAAAGCTTCATCCATGTCCTACTGGCCCGCCCATCGGCAGCTTCAGGTTGCACCACCATCCCAACAGGGTGGCGACGTACCGCATCTATCAACCCTGCTATTCGGCTCCCGCTATAACCTGTCAGTAGCACAGCATCCAGTCTACGATCGAAGAAACCGAGCCTCCTCCCCAGAGCAGTAGCGATGGATGTGGGGCTTGGCCCGCCATCCACCAGTATGAAATGCCCATCCGGACCGCGGATCAATGTTGCGTACCCATCACCGACATCCAAAAAATAAAGGTGAGTCTTCCCATCCGGACGGCCCGAAGACACCAAAGCAGCGAGGCAGAGCAGAGCAGCTAAAGCCCCAGCGAGTACCCAACGAGGCAACCTGGATGTGAATGAGATAGCCATGCCTCGTAACTGGCGGGCCTCTGCCTGCGACCAAAAACCTAGCCCCAAAAGAACTAGGTAATAGGTGGCAACCGCCGCTGCTCCAAGGCCACCGGTTGGTACCGCGGCGTGTGGTAAACGAGCAGCGTATGAGATCACCTCCACCAGATATGTAGAATAAAGCCACACTGCTGGTGCGAATAGATGGCCGATAGACATCGAAACGCTCCCCAGTGCTACGAGAAGAGCCCCGAGAACCATCAATGCGGGAAGCATGGGAACGATGAGGAGGTTGGCAATGGGGGCTACAAGGGATAGAGTGTGAAAACTGCCGACCATTATGGGCAGCGTGGCCAGTTGAGCGGCTAGCGTAACCGAAAGGGAAGCTGCCAACCATCCCGGCAGCCTGGTTAGCCATCCACGGATCACCGGCTCGAGCAGCACCAGCCCTGCTGTTGCCAAAAAAGAGAGCTGGAATCCCAGGTCGTAAAGAATGTAGGGATCCAACCCTGCCATAATGGCTCCTGACAGGCAGAGAAAGGAGAGCGCATCTCCTCCTCGGCCCACCAACTTGGCAGCTAATGTCAGGGTGCACATGGTAGCTGCCCTTGTAGCAGAAGGTGGCAAGCCTGTCAGCAACGAATAGAGCCAGACGGCAAGTATAGCTAGGAATAATGCTCTCTGCCGAGCCATGTAACGGAGTGCCGCAAGCTCGACCAGCCCTGCAACAACCGTAACATTGAACCCCGACACAGCCACGATATGGCTGGTTCCGGTAATGTTGAGCGCATCCCGGAACTCCAGCGGCATGCTCGCCCTAGCCCCCACTAAGATCCCCGCCAAAAGCGATGCTTGGGGCTCCGGCAAAAGCTGCGCGCATAACGAGTCCAGCCGGCTGCGCACGGCGTTGACGAGTCGCCAGAAATCGGGATCCTGGGGACGTTCATAGAGCGCTAGGTGAGGATACTCCAGGGTCGTGTGGATACCCTGCTTGGCAAGATGTTCCGTCCAGTAGCCGGAGCTGCTATCTAACCGACGAAGCGTTCCCTCGGCTACCACTCGATCTCCATAGACCCAGTTGTCGTAGCGATCGGTGCGCACCAGCAGGCGTGAGCGCACTACTTCCCAGCCTTCCTGGCTTCGGCGGGCATCCACATCCAGCACAAGCAGCATCGCTGCATCTCTCGGCTCAGGCTGGGTAGCAATGGTACCGCGAACCAGCACAGGACCTGGCTTTGCTATCAATAGGTCTTCATCCGGCAATAGGCTGAGAGCCCTCCAGGCTCCGAGCAGCCCTAGAGCTACCGCCAGGGCAGTAATCCACAACCGACGATCCGCTTTGCCTAGGAGAGCAGCAAGTAACGCCAGAGAGGCCAGTCCTCCGAGCCACGTTCCAATCGACTCGACGGACAATGCCCCTACGCTGTGCGTACTATCGGCGCCGGCCGTTTGCCCTAGATAGAGCCCAACCAACCAGCCCAGGGAGAGAAAGATTAGCGCCATAGAGCAGCATCCAGTTAAGGATTATGAGCAGTGAAGAGGCTAGGGGATATTGTACATCTATCGATCGATAGATGGGAGATGATTAACCGGGTAGATGTTCGGCGCTATTGCACATCTACCAACTCCTTGACCTTCTCGAATGTAGGCGAATTGACAAGCTTGGCGTCTTTCAGCTCCTGAACTGAGACGAACCGGCCGTTCTTCTGTCGATAGTCCAGGATCTTCTGCGCGGTGACGGGGCCGATGCCGGGAAGCGCCTCTAACTGCTTTTGATTGGCGCTGTTGAGATCGAGCTTAGCGGAAGGAGGCGTCGGTGAGGGCTGAGATGCAGTTCCAGGCGGTAAATAGGCGCCAGGTGGCGACGCGGCAGCCGGTATCGAAGCAGCGGTTCTCTTCTCAGGAACCACTAACTGCTGGCCATCCCGAAGGGGCGTCGCCAAATTCAGGGCGATCAGGTCGGCAGCCTCGGTAGTTCCACCAGCCGCTTTCACCGCATCTTCCACCCGAGCATCCACCTCTATGGAGTACACGCCGGGAGATTGCACTGCGCCGGTTACGTGGACTTTGATTGATGGAGGGGTAGCGGGGGGCGTAGGGGGCAATAGTTGAAGAGCCGGCCGCCGGGGTATTTGCAGCAGGGCAACTCCGGCGACGGTGGCAAGCACTACAAGCACGGCCGCCAGGTTAGAGCGGTTCTGCTCCAGCCACTCTCCCATTTGACCACCGCCTCTACGCACCTTATAAAACGGAGAGAGCAAATTATTACTCTCGATACTCTCGGTGGCTTACCGATCTCTGCACCGCGGGATAAATCCCGTAGCATCTCGGATGCCCGCTCCATACCGCGAGATTTATCCCGCGGTTTAGCGATCTATGCAGCGATCAGAAGTATGTTGACTCCAGCTAAATTATCTCCTCTCCCCGTCATGGCTATTGCGTCGCGGGGACTTGCTTTGTCTTGACGTACCATTGGGTTACGTGCCGGAAGCGAGAACTGCCGTCGATCAGGGTCGTGAGTGTAATCCCTTTGATGTTGCTGCTCACGGCCCAGTTGAACTCAGGATAGTAGAGCAACACACTTGGACACTCCTCTGCCCATATCTCCTGGAACTCCGAATAAAGCTGAGTCCTGCGGGTTCGCTCTACCGTCCTGCGCGCCTCTTCCAATATCTTATCGATCTGTTCGTTGGATATGCCGGACAGGTTGTATCCCCCTTCTCTGGCCTGGCTGGAATGCCAGAGACTGTATACATCGGGGTCTACGGTCAACAGCCACTGTTCCGCAATGGCTCCAACGAAGGTACGAGATGCTAGATACTCCCTGAGCAGGTCGGTCCAGCCTGTTGCCTGGACTTCCGTCTTGAATCCGATCTTGCGGAGGTCTTCTGCAAGCAGCTCTCCGGCCTTGATTCGCCGTTGGTTATCGTTGGTCAGGACCACAAAAGAGAGTTCAGTGCCATCTTTCTCCCGAACGCCATCGCCATTGGAATCGATCCATCCGGCGGTCTCAAGCAACGCCTCAGCTTTCGTGGGGTCGTACTCGTAGTCCTTGGCATTCGGATTGAAAGCCCACGAGGCTGGCGAGATCGGACCTTTCCCTGGTAATCCCTGGCCCTCCAAGATCATCTGCACCAGCCGTTCTTTATCGATGGCGTGGGCGATCGCCTGGCGAACCGATCTGTCCTTGAACAGAGGGCTACTGTTATTGAGGAAAAGAATGGTGTACCTTAGGTAGTCAGGGGCTGAATAGACGGCAAGGTTTTCGTTGGTCTCGAGCCTCGAAACGTCCTGGATATCCAGGTAGGGAAGACCATCCACCTCGCCCTTCTCTAATGCCGCTAGGGCGCTTGCGTAATCAGGGTAAAAGCGGAATCGCAGTTGAGCCAGATGCGGAACCGGCCCATAGTATTCGGTATGTGGCTCCAGGATTATCCCATCAGACGAAATCGAAGCTTCCAATCCCGCCCCTTCTCCCCTGGCTAGTTTAAACGGGCCGGTGCCGATTGGGCGCTGGTTATGGGGGCTAGAGAGCATCGCTTCGCCGAGATAATCTGCATAGAGATGCCGAGGTATTATTCCAACCGTAGTGTATTCCAGGAAGGGGGCAAAGGGCTCTTTAAGGGTGAACTTTACCGTAAACTCATCCAACTGATCCACTACCACATTCCGCCACAGATCGGCCACTTCCTGGCTGCCCTGGAAATCAGGGTCCTGCATGGCTTTGACGGTAAAAACCACGTCATCGGCAGTGAATGGGGTACGGTCGTGCCATCGAACGTTTTCTTTTAGGTGGAAAAGGTAGCTTTTCCCCTCATCCCCAATCTCCCATCGCTCGGCCAGGTCGGGTACAACGAGGCCGTGTTCGTCCAACCGGGTGAGCCCGCTGAAAATCAGGGCGCATAGGTCCCTATCTACCTGATTGTACTGGAGCAAGATGGGGTTGAGATAGTCGGGGTTTCTGATCGCGGCCTCGACGTAAGCCCCGCCAGTGTCTGGGACGGTAATCATAGGGGGCTCCTGACGCATCCTGCTTGCCACCAAAGGTACTGCTATGGCCAATAGGGCAGCTACAGTCACAACCAAACGTAGCCATGGAGTTCTTTTCCGTTTACCGCCCGCCCTCGGATTCACTCTCAACTCCACAAAAAAGGTGAGGATCTTGGGGAGAATGAAAAAGACGGCGGCCCAGCTGGGCCGAGCGCGCCGTTAACTCACCAGAGGCTCCCAGCAGGGGCATCGTCCCCTCGCCTAGGAGAAAAACTTCACCGTGACGATGCTGATCAAGACGAACAGCACCGCAATTATGATGGTGAAGTTATATAGGGTTCGCTCTATACCCCTCCTGCTTCGATAGCCGGAAGAATCTGAAGAGAAGAACCCGCTAAAGCCAGATCCTTTCGCCTGGAGCAACACCGCCAAGATAAGCACTATGGAAAGGATGATCTGGACGATATACAGATAATTCAGCAAGAGATGCACCTCCAATAATAAGGGCAGCAGCCATTATACCATACGACGAACTTCGCCTCCAAACAGTTGTCGGAAAGAAAGTGGAAGAGGAAGTAGCAAATTTGAGCTATCTACCTGCTTTTTTATTTCAAATAGCTCGCCTTTCAAGTGCAACAATCAGGATAAAATGATACACTCAGCGCAGGCAGCCACAACCAACTGGCTGCAGTTTAGAAGCCATTTGTCCCCCCCAATCGCCTCAATATCCTTGATCGTTTGTTTGAAAAGGAGACAGCTTTGGCCAAGGTTGAAATCGGTATACTAACTCGTGGTAAAGCTACTCTGGGGATGACTCTCTGTAGCTTGTTACTCCAGCAGGTTCACGATATCAGGGTTTACATCGTGGATACTGCAGAGAAACCGGTCATCAACCGCGACGACGTTGCATTCGCCCTAAGGCTAGCCTTCGATAGACGTATCCCCTGCAACTACGAGTACCTGCGGGAAAAAGATAGAGCTTTCAGCAAAGGGAGACTCCGCATTCTCGAGGCTCTAAAGGGCAAGCACCTTTGCTTCATGGACGATGACATCGTCCTACCATCTTCCGCCCTGGTCAAACTGCTGGAGGTAGCATCCGAAGCTGAGCTTTTCGGCTTTATCGCCCCTTCCTGCCAACACACCGCCTACCCCACCGGTTACTCCTCCGGAAACCCACTCTACGTCCCAGGCGCTCTGTTCTGCCAGGACCAGTTGCTTCGCGATATCCTGATCGAGTACTACCGCACGACTACAGACATACTGGATAAGGCTCAATCCCACGATAAGGTGTGGGAGCCCGCTTTCCTCTCCAGGCTCTTCGCTATCCTAGAACGCCCTTGCCAGGTGCAAACCGACAACGAGGTTTACCACCTTGACTACAAGGAGCCGCTGAACTGGAATGCGTTTCAAGAAGAGGTGGTAGCAAGAAGCGAGGCTAAAGCGAGAGAACTGGTTGCGAGGTTTCGCGACCGGGAGCCGAGATAGCCACCTCGACTCCCCGGTCCCGGTCTTATGCTGATTCCACCCTGATTTCCTTATCTGACTGCCGTGTATCGCCCGATTTCGAGTGGGAGATAAGCTCCGACCTGTCGTAGTAGAGCCGCATCAGCGCCTGAGCCAGCTTTTTAGGGTCGTGGCGCAGCGGATTCTGTGGGTCTATGACGTCAGACTGAATGATCTCGATCCCGTAGGCGTCCAGATCATTGCCATCGACACTTACCTGGCTCACCTGCCAGTGCGCGGGCAATATCGCCCCTAGCTTATCGTTAGCCAAAACGAAGTCGATGGGGTTCTCCGGAAGGTGCCGGATAAGGGCCTCCACGTGGTCACTCACCCGGAAGTTGTCGGTCTCTCCCCTCTGCGTGGCTACGTTGCATACGTAGACTTTCATGGCATTTGTAGCGATCACGGCTCGCGCCAAGTCTTCGACCAATAGATTAGGCAAGACGCTAGTGTAGAGGCTTCCTGGGCCGATCACTACCAGGTCGGCGTCCAGGATTGCCCGCATCGCCTCAGGGTAGGCTGCGGGGTGCTCAGGCTGCAGGTAAACTCGCTTGATGGGCCTGGAGCTTTTTGAGATTTGAGACTCGCCCTCGACCCTGGCCTCGTCCACTAGCTCTGCACATAGAGTCAGATTCTCCAGCGTGGATGGTAATATCTGGCCTCGCACCGCAAGAACCCG
>JBMNNU010000149.1:0-7829 GCA_050942695.1 Chloroflexota bacterium | reverse complement strand
CACGCCTACTACGCCCGCCCAACGGGTCCAGGCCCGTTCCCAGGCATCGTGCTCGCACACCATGCGCCGGGCTGGGACGAGTTCTACCGCGAGATGGCGTACCGCTTCGCCAACCACGGCTACGCGGTGCTGATGCCGGACCTGTATTGCCGCCATGGCCACGGCCTGCCCGAGCAGGTTGCCACCAAAGTGCGCGCGGCGGGGATGGTGCCCGATGACCAGGCGGTAGGCGATCTGGCAGCAGCTAGCCGCCTTCTACGCGCGCAGCCCACGTCCAACGGTAAGGTAGGGGTGATTGGGACCTGCTCCGGTGGCCGGCACGCGCTCCTGGCTGCCGCACGCGAGCCGGGCGAATTCGATGCGGTGGCTGACCTTTGGGGCGGCCGAGTGGTGATGAAGCCCGAAGAGTTGACCCCGAACATGCCGGTGGCGCCGCTGGAGTACGTCAAAGATCTGCGAGCACCCCTGCTGGGGCTGTTTGGCAATGAGGACAAAAACCCCACCCCGGAAGATGTAGACATCCTGGAAGCAGAGCTGAAGAAACATGGCAAACGGTACGAGTTTCACCGCTACGATGGCGCTGGCCACGGTTTCTTCTACTATCACACCCCGGCGTACCGGCAGCAGCAGGCTATGGACGGCTGGAGCAAGGTGTTCGCCTTCTTCGACAGGGAGCTTGGAGGCCAGTGAAGCGCTTAGAAGGGGCAATCGGCAGCACGCCTGTAGGGCGAGGTGCCGGAGAGCTTAGCTCGGTGTCGGTGGGGGAGACCGCCCCCTTCGTGGTGATGGCCAAACCCGTTGGCCCCGCCTGCAACCTAGCGTGTGGCTACTGCTACTATCTCCAGACCGCCGAGATGTACGAGCGTCACCACGAATTCCGGATGAGCGATGCCACCCTCGAGCGCTTCGTGCGGCAGTTCATCGAAGCGAGTCCGGGGCCTGAGGTCCACTTCGTATGGCATGGGGGAGAGCCCACCCTGGCGGGGCTGCCCTTCTTCCAGCGGGCTGTGGCCCTGCAGCGCCGCTACCTGCCCACCGGCTGGCGCTGCTGGAACAACCTCCAGACGAACGGCACTCTGCTGGACGACGCGTGGTGCGCCTTCCTGGCCGAAGAAGGATTCGAGGTCGGGCTGAGCGTTGATGGTCCGGCCATCCTGCACGACGCACAGAGGCCCGATCACCAGGGCCGCGGCAGCGCGGAGCGGGTGGCCGCTGGCTTGAGGCGGCTGCTGGCGCATGGGGTGGAGCCGGACCTACTCTGCACCGTCACCGCAGCGACCGCGGCGCAGCCGCTGGCTGTCTACCGCGCCCTGCGCGAGATGGGCTCGACCTTCATCCAATTCATCCCGATCGTTCGCCCGGTCGCAGGCGGTCTATCGGCGGAGTCGGTTAGCGCCCAGGCGTATGGCGAGTTCCTTTGCGCGGTCTTTGACGAGTGGATCCGGCGCGACCTCGGGCAGATCGTGGTGCAGTTTTTCGCGGAGAGCTACCGAGCCTGGGCGGGCCGCCAACCCACCCTCTGTTCGCTGGCGGAGACCTGTGGAAGCGTGCTGGTTGTGGAGCACGACGGCGCGGTGTACGCGTGCGACCACTTCGTACGGGACTCGCATCGACTCGGCACGATCGAGACGACGCACCTAGGCACACTGGCGCGGGCTCCCGAGCAGCTCCGATTCGGACAGCAGAAGCGGGATAGCCTACCTGCCCAGTGTCGAAGCTGCCCCTGGCTCTTCGCGTGCGGCGGGGGCTGTCCAAAGGATCGCCTGGCCGTGACTGACAGGGGCGAACCGGGTTTGAATGTCCTGTGCGAAGGGCTGCGCACGTTTTACCAGCACGCCGATCCGTTGCTGCGCCGGATGGTGGCGTTGGGTTCGCGCCCGTCGGCGCTCAAGGATGAGCTTCGGGCAGAGGAGCAGCGGCGCTGGCGCGGCGTAGGCCGCAACGATCCCTGCCCCTGCGGCAGCGGCCGCAAGGCCAAACGTTGCTGCTGGCCGAATCGTCCCTGAGTCGATCCAACGCGAGTTTTTATGGCCTGATGCCCAATAGGTAGCGGCATTGCTCTAGCAGATCTGCGCCACAATCCAGCAACGCCCGATGCAATTCCCTCCACTGCTCACATGGCGGTCAAGGAGCAAGCAACATATTCCCTGCCGTGACTAGCATCGCGCCGCTCCGATGAGCCCACTCCCTCACCTCATCATCGAAGTCATGGCTCGTAATCAGGATATGCGAGGAGTCGGGCTGGCGAAGACCGCCGAGAGCGTCGACATGGTGAAGATATCTCTCCAGATCATGGCGGTCAAATCTCGCTCTCTCTCTCCACTTAGCCTCGCCGGTAAGGCTAATCCTGCCCTTCTCGTCCAACCCCACCAGGTCTAGCTCGTGCTGAGCCACCCACCAACTGCCGAGCTTTGTGACACGAACAGGCAGCTTGCCCACTGCGTTAGCCTTCCTCGCCCAGTCCCGCGCCATGTCCTCACACACGGGTCCCATGTAGTCCGCCAACTGAGGCATGATAATGGAATCCACGACCTGCTCGCCGGCGCCGAACTCGATTTGACCCTGGTTTCGCTCGATGAACCGGAAGTAGAACTGAAAGAAATTGTCCGCGAGCTTGTACTGGACGTAGTAAGGCTCCTTTGGCTTCTCCCTGGACTCCTCAGTCACCGGAAGGACCCTTTTGACCAACCCCATATCGCCGATAAGCGGTTCGATCACCCGCGCTAGGTTCTTCCGTGTGCCCGCTACCTCGTCGATCTCAGACCACCTGTAATGGCGGTTGGAAATAGCACGCAGCACGGCAAGTGCCTGCGTGGAGTTGAAAGCTGCGTGCTGCGTGGCAAAGATCGCTTGGGGCTCGACATACAATCTCGCCTCCGGGCGTGCTATAGCCTCCAGAATATTATCCCGTATGCTTCGCCCTGCATCGAAGTAGTTCAGGTAGAGAGGAACACCGCCGAGAATCCCGTAGGCGGTGAGACAGTCGACTGGATCGCTAAAAGGCAGCAGTTCGGCGGCAGCCTTCAGATCGAACGGCCGCACCCTGATTCGCGCCCCCACGCAACCAGCCAGAGGAGCTGCGCCGGTCAGCATCTGCTCCATCATCGATATCGCGGAACCACAGATTACCATCATCAGGTCGAGTTTTCGGCCCTTCTCGTCCCACCAGTTCTGAAGCCTGGAGGTCACGGATTCATCCTTGGCTACCCAGTAAGGTGTTTCGTCGAGGATGAGCAGGAAGCGGCCTCCGGTGGCGAGGCGTTCAATGAGCGCGAACACTGCCGGCCACGAGGAGGGCGGCTGAGCCATTATCACCGGCTCGCCCGACATCTGGGCCAGGGCGGTGCCGAGCAGTTGGAGCTGCGTCTCGGTATTCGCGAGGATGCACCGATAGTAGACGACACGCTTGCCCTCGGAGAAGCGCTCCAACAGGGTTGTCTTACCCACACGACGCCTGCCCAGAACAGCTACGAACTGAGCGTCTTTCGACCGCCAGGCCCGCTCCAGCGCATCTATCTCCGAGACCCGATTCACAAAGCGCACAGTTCACCTCCGCGGTGGCACGATGCCTACCCATCGAATAGTTACCGTCAAAACTGATTGTATCTAATTTGACGGTAACTTGCTAGTAGCACTGCCCGGTGGATATCCAATTTCCGTAACTGCGCCAACAGTTTCAGCGCTGCTTACCGGCGATGAAGATCGCGACCTATTGGAGATGGGAACAGAATTACTGATAGCTGCATAGATCGCTAAACCGCGAGGTGCACCTCGCGGCACGGAGCGGGTATCCGAGATGCCACGGGATTTATCCCGCGGTGCAGAGATCAGTAACAAAACAGCCCGCCGGATCGTGACCCGGCGGGCTGCAGATACAGTGTCCTGAATTAGTGACGGCTACCCAACGTCGGCCAGCGTGGTGGTCGATCGGTACCCGGAGGGGTGTTCGCGGTGCCAATCCCACGCAGTCTTTATTATGTCGCGCAAATCGCTATGTCTCGGTTTCCAGCCCAGTTCACGGCGAATCCGAGTGGAATCGGCAATCAACACGGCAGGATCGCCGGGCCTGCGCGGCCCCTCCACCGTCGGGATGGAATGGCCCGTCACATCCCTCGCCATCTCGACAACCTGGCGAACGCTGAAACCACGACCGTTTCCCAAATTGTACACACGGCTCCCACCATCCAAAGCATCCAGGGCTAGGATATGCGCCTGAGCTAGATCTACCACGTGCACGTAGTCCCGCACGCAAGTTCCGTCTGGCGTGGGATAATCTACGCCGTAGATTTCCACGCTCCGGCGCTGGCCAAGCGCAACCTGCAGCACTCTTGGGATCAGGTGGTGCTCGGGCGTGTGATCCTCCCCTCGCATCCCGTTCGGCAGGGCTCCGGCGGCGTTGAAGTAGCGCAAGCATGCGTATCGGAGTCCCAGCACGCGATCCAGCCAGGGCAGCATTCGCTCGATGAGATACTTGGACTCCCCGTAGGGGCTGCCCGGGATGATACGCTCATCCTCTGAGATTGGTATACTCTCTGGCCGGTCGAAGAGATTGGCCGTCGAGGAGAGCACGAACCGGCGCACTCCGTAATTGGATGCAAAGCGCAGCAGATTCGCGGCGTTGGTGACGTTGTCACCCAGGTAGAGAAAGGGTTGCTCCATCGACTCCCCGACCAATGTGTTTGAGGCGAAGTGCATCACAGCGTCGAACGAGTGCTGGGAGAACAGCCGTTCCAGGCCGGCAGCGTAGGCTAGGTCTCCCAACACAAAAAGGGCGTCGGGATGCACTGCCTCCCGGTGCCCGGTCTGGAGGTTGTCCAGAACAACCACTTCGTCGCCTCGCCTGACAAGTTGATCGGTAACAATGGAGCCGATGTAGCCCGCTCCACCGGTGACAAGTACTTTCACTTATAGCTCCTTTCCCTGTTGCCGCGACCGCCAGTATTCTACAGCGACCGGTAGCGATTCGCTACAGCTTTGTAAGTTGCTCCTGGCCAGAGGCCGATATGGGCAGGGATTCCACGCGCCGTTCGATCTCGCCAGGGTCCCCTGCTCCGCTCCAGAGCGCCGTGGCAACGGTCACACCTTGAGATTCAAAGTGGAAGTCCATGCGCCGCAATCCCAAGCTCTCCATTGCCTGGGTCAACGCCGCCTGCCTGTCCTCGTGACAATACAGCAGCAGGAAGCCTCCCCCACCCGCTCCGGTTATCTTGCCGCCCAGCGCCCCGCAGCTTAGCGCCACCTCGTACAGTTCATCTATCCGCGGGTTGGTGATGCCGGAGACCAGTCGTCTCTTTTGGCGCCACCCCTCGTCCATCTGTATCCCAATCCCGTCGAGGTCGCCCGATTCCAGGCACTCCCGGCAGATCCGGGCAGCCGCCTTGATACGGTGCAGCCCTTCCACAGTCTCACTATTCCCTCTAGCGCTCGCCTGTTGCTGGTCCTTTAGAATGGCCGCGGAATCTCTGGCAGTTCCAATAAAAAAGAGCAGGAGCCGCCTTTCCAGCCGCTGCAGAACACCCTGCCGGGCTTCCACACGCTCCACCCTCACCCCTTCTGGAGTAAAAGTAATAGCGTTGCACCCGCCAAAGGCCGCGGCGAACTGATCCTGCTTGCCGATGGGCGCTTGCAGCTTCACCAGTTCGACGTGGCAGGCTAGCTCGGCAATCTCCTGCCGAGTGAGGTGCCGGCGCAGGTAGCCGGATACTGCAGCAATCAGCGCCACCGCAACTGCGCTGGATGATCCAAGGCCGGTTCCTGGAGGAACTTCGGAGGCAAGAAAGAGGGAGATATCCCGCTCGATCCCAAAGCTGTGAAGCACGGCTCTGGGAAGCGACAGGTCCCCATCCCAGCCCATCGGCACGCCGCAATTGTGGCTGTAGAATGTGTTGTAATTTGCTGAGGTGATCTGGGCATCGCGGCCGTCGCCTTTGCCGTTCCGTCCGCAGTGAACGTAGACGAACTTATCGATGGTCGTGGACACGACCATCCCGCCGTATCGTTCGTAGTAGGCAGGAAGATCGGTGCCGCCACCCGCAAGGCTAATCCTCAGAGGCGCCCTCGCGATCAATGTGTGGCAGCTTGGTTCACTACCTGACTCCATACATCATCTCCCTCCAATACGCCCCTACAGGCTCACCCCAACTCCAGCTCAACATTAACGACCTTTCTAGATCTAAA
The DNA here is from genome assembly GCA_050942695.1 of Chloroflexota bacterium. Lineage (GTDB taxonomy): Bacteria > Chloroflexota > UBA6077 > UBA6077 > UBA6077 > JBMNNU01. Next base: position 1,652 of record JBMNNU010000149.1, on the reverse strand, counting down.
GGTTACTCGGAAGCTACAATCCGGCGGGCATCTTCCTCAAGCAGGATGTGATCAAGTGGCAGATGGTGTGGTGTACGTCCTCGATCTTCTCTACATCACCCGATGGCACCGTCACACAGAGGTCGACCAGAGCTCTCAACGCCTCACCATTGGCACCGGTCAGGCCGATCGTTGTCGCCCCCGCCTCCCTCGCTCGGCCGACGGCACTCAGCACATTTGGGGAGTTCCCGCTACAACTGATTGCAATCAGCACATCACACGGCTTAATCCAGGGCGCCATTTGTAGAGCAAATACGTCATCGTAGGAGGAGTCGTTGGCCCAAGCCGTTACCAAAGAGATGTTCTCACAAAGACACAGCGTCTTGATCCCCGGTTTGCCTGGGGCTATCGCACCTTTGGCCAGATCGCAGGCGAGGTGTACGGCGGTAGCCGCAGATCCTCCATTGCCGCAGGTGAACACCACCTGCCCCCTGCATCGAGCCTCCTCTAACCTGGCCACTACCTGAGCGATAGACTCAAGAGGCAGCTTCCGCAACAGATCCCCCGCTCCCGATACGTACGATTCGACCTCTGTCTGGATGATTCTCTCCACGCCCCTATCGGCAACATTACGTTCCGACTCTGGTATTGAGGCCACGTCTCCCCTCGGACGGAAGGGATCTATCATCTGCTGTGAGCTTGCTCGAGGCTTCTCCAAGCCTTCCGCTAAGGATCTGGCAGATCGACGAACCTTGACAGTCTTAGCCATAGTGCCCTCACACAACCTCAGAAGCTGCGAGTGTGCTGACGAGCGACGGGTTAGCGAGCTCGTCGCGTTTCCGTGCGCTGGTAGCTTCGGCGTACAGCCTTTCGAGCTTTTCGGCGGCATCCTCCCAGCGGTGGTAAGCCTCCACGTACTTTCGGCCTGCCAAGCCGATCTGTGTGCGCAGATCCGGGTCGGACAGCAGTTGGCAAACGTGGTCGGCAAACTCGATTGGATCGTCTGCGACTAGCAGATCGCGCCCCGGCTCCACCGACAACCCCTGTATGCCTTCCTTTGTAGAAACCGTCGGAAGGCCCATGGCCATGGACTCCAACAGCTTGTTCTGTATACCTACCTTGACGGTGACCGGGCAAATGGCAACGGTTGCGCAGCCCAGGGATGGGCGGATATCGGGAAGGTATCCGGTGACCGAGACGGAGGGATCCCTGGCCAGAGCGCTAACGACCGGGGGAGGATCGTTGCCGACAACACGCAGCCGCACATCGGGTTTGTGTTTCTTAATCAGCGGAAAGATATTGCGATAGAAGTGGAGCAACGCCGTCACGTTGGCGTGGTAGGACATCTTGCCAGAGAACACCAGGGTGGCCGTCTCTCGAGGCACATCCAGGGGATAAAAGTAGTCCAGATCAACCCCGTTAGGGATCACTACCACCCTGGACTGAGGGGCCAAAGCGCTTAATGCCCTTTGGTCCTCAGGCGAGGTCACGGCCACCTGGTCGAAGCGATTCAGGATTAGGGATTCGTAGGCTCGACATCGCTGCAGCTCAAGGGCTGCAAGAAGGCGCTGGCGCCAACTATGGCTAGAGGCTAAAGTGCGCTCGAGCAGCAACGATATGCAGTCCACGGCATCGTACACCTTTGGAATAGCAGCCGGCACCAGGGCTACAAG
>JBMNNU010000148.1:0-7899 GCA_050942695.1 Chloroflexota bacterium | reverse complement strand
GATGGATCGGAACAGCACCAATCCAGAGAGCAGTAATAATGGCCTGCGTTGCTCCTTCATCGATTCCCATATAGCGGATACCGACGATGAACCTGCCAACGAGATGGAGCTTTTGCGTAACTGCCGATACAGAATAGCGGAGAGGATTAGTCCGGGAATAACAGCGATTACGCTTCCTTCCAGCCCGACCCATCCCACGATCGTAACGATATATATGGGGCCAACGGCGCGTGCCAACTCTCCACCAGTCGCATACCATGAGCTACCTGTTCCCCATCTCCGGCCGCTAGCGCGAGTCACGGCAGACGCCGCTGCGGGGTGAAAAGCTGCCATGCTTATAGAAGCAATGATCAACAGGAGCGCTACTGAGAAGTAGTCTGGAGCCACCCCCAGCAGGCTCATGGAGAGAGCCGTCCCGGTTGGGGCTAGAATTACGAACCAGCGGCAGTCGGCTTTATCCGCCCAGAGCCCCAGAAACGGCTGAAGCAGAGACCCCGACCGATGTATGGTGGCCAGAGCGCCTGCGGCGGCCAGGGGTATACTGAGTTTCTCTATCAAGAGGGGGAGGATGGGGGCGAGAAAAGCGGGATAGAGATCGTGGGTAAAGTGGGCCAGAGAAATGGTCGCTACCGCCGGAGTGTCGAAAATGTCCTCCGCAACCCTGTTTTGTCGATCTAAGGAGAGCTGAGTTTTCGCTTCCGCTTCGAGTTGCCCCATCTGTTGTCTCAATTTACAGTGCTCCAAAGGTGTAATACTGGTTCTTTAGCATGATCGGGAATTCTACACCAGCCTCAGTATCGAGGAAAAGATCGGAGAGCGCGCGAGCGCGTCAGCCAGGTTGGCGATATGGTATAATTATGTCAAGTGGCGATATAGGTAAACAGGCCTTTCGCTACCTAGGGAGGGTTTCCATGTCAGAGCAACATCAGATTCATGCCGACCGCAATCCGCTCAAAGTTCCGGGATACCTCTCCGTCCGGGCTGCTGCTGAGATGCTGGGCATCTGCGAGCGCAGCGTACTCGAACTTATCGAAAGGCATCGCTTACCGTCTTCAAGGCTCGGTCGGATGCACTTCATCCCGACTCGGGACGTTCATGCGTACAGGGTGGAGCGGCGGCTTCGGCAGAGGCGTTCACGAAGCAGAGCCCGACGCAGAGTCGTCTAAGCAGCTACGAGACTGTGGGGCGTCCAGAGGGGGAATCTCGCCCCCTCTGTCTTACTTAACTTCAAGCTAGTTACTTATTCCAACTCGCCCATTTCCCACGCATCCAACTTCAACCCGCGCAAGGAGTCCAGCAGGCCATCCAATTCATCGCACGTTACAGGGCGCTCGCATAACTGGCGCAGGGCCATAAGGCTCATCTCCCCTATTGCCGCCAGGCCTTCCAGGTCCCGCTCCTCCTCAAGCTGCCGGATCAACGCCCTCAGCGAATCCCACTGCTGCCCTCTCGAGGTTGAGGTAACCGCATCGATACCCGCACCTTCCATTCTCCCCTCCCCGAGCTACGCAAGGAGTACACGACTCCTCCAATCGAACTGCAGCGACTGTCAAGCAGCCAACCGAACTGTTGTAAAGCCGTACTCTATATGTACTGCACCCAGCATGCCGGCATAATACTATCCGCTGCATAGGTATCTAAAGGCGGGTCCAGGGCACTCAACGCGAGCGAGCACAGCGTTGAGGCCTGGCGGGCGTGACGCTGCGCCAGCTCGCGTCACGGGGGTGTCCCCAATATTTTACTTTCCTATGCAGGGGTCAATAAACCAAAAGCGCGGCATTCGTAATTATCGGTGCAGGCAGTTACTCAAACGCTGTTAAGGTGCGATATAACCGTTGCTATGTTTTACCCGAATGCTATCTAGGCGCTGTTGGATCCGGGCCGCCATCTCGGTTTGCAGCCCGTTCAATTCAGCACGTAGGCTCTCAGCTCTCAGTCGAAGCATCTCTCGTCCTTCTGTTTGCAGCCCTTCGAATGGGGATCGCAATCGACTCCCCAACTCCTGCTGCATGCTTTCCACCTGCGTCTGAAGGCCTTTCAACTGGCCATCCCATCGAACCGATATTCCGGCCTGTAGCGCTGATAATTCGTCTCGAGCGCCCTCCAGTTGGCATCTGATCTCCTCCAACTGGAGTTGAATCCGTGCGCCCAATTCGATCTGCACACTCCCGATATCGGACTGCAACCTCTCTAACCCAGCCTGCGCTGCCACAAGTCTCGCATAGATCCGTTCCCTCAGGTCATTATGGAAGCTTTCCAGGTAGACGGTTGGGTCTGTAACCTGAGATAGCATGTCTTTGGCTCGCTGGAGTCCTCGTCGCGGGATTCTGCCCTGGCGTATCATCTGTTTCATCTGCGAGAAGCTCATCACCGTCTCGCGATACAGTTTAGCCATCTGCTCGTAGAAGCGATCTGGTGGTAGCTTAGTAGGTAGGACACTGTGGAAAAAATCGAACTTTTCCCAGCCAGCCCTGATGAGGTGCTTGGTATCCTCGTAGAGTTGAGTACCTGGCAACGGGGTTAGGATCGTAAACTGGAGGAATTGAATCCGTTTTCGTTTGACGTATTCGATCAAACCATCGAAGTCGCGCTCATCCCAATTGGGGTCTATCAGGAAACATCCCCAGATGTCGATCCCGTTATCATGCATGATTTCTATAGCCTTCTCGTTAACGGCAATCGACGCATCCTTTCCTTTGTTGAAAAGCCCCAACTCCTCTTCTCTATAGGCCTCGAGTCCAATTAACACCGTTGATAGGCCGGCTTTGGCTAGCATTGCAACCCCGCCAGGGTCTTTCACCATCGCGTCGGCCCTGCCCTGGATCCAAAACTTCTTTTTGATCCCTTTCTCTTCCATTATCTGCACGACACGGCGTGCTCGGGGCATGGAAGCCAGGAAGTTATCATCTACGATGCAGAAGTACTCGCAATCAGGCGGTAGAGCTTCGACCTCGCTGACTATCCGCTCCGGCGACTTAAACCGCACCTTACCTCCAAAGAAACGCCAGACCGAGCAGAAGTTGCACCGATAGGGGCACCCCCGAGTCGACTCGATGGAGTATACGTTGTCCCAAAAGCGGAAGAAGTAACTCGACCGGTAACGGTCCACCAGGTCACGACGAGGCATCGGGAGATCGTCCAGTTTGGGTATGAAGGACCTAGGGGGCGTAAACTTTAATCTCCCACCCTCTCTAAAGCCGATGCCGGGGATGGTCGATGGATGCTCTCTTCTTTCTAATGTTCGGAGTAGATCTGAGAAGGTAGTCTCCCCCTCTCCCAGTACCAGATAATCTACCGATGAACGATCGAATTCCGAGGGGCTCATGGACACGTGATGGCCGCCAACTACCATCCTGGCATCCGGAAGCGTTGAGCGCACCTGGCGGCAAATTTCCTGAGCGTGGGGAACTTCAGCAGTAAAGCCTGTCGTTCCTACCAAATCCGGATTGAAGTCTTCCAAAGCTGTCACAAGATCAGGATCAACGCGCATATCGTGGATGCGAACATCGTGGTCTGCCGCCGAAGCTGCAACCATCTCCAACCCAAGCGGTTCAGGTTTCGCCAATCGTTTGAATCCAATGCAGGTCTTGTTGGAATCGGGCTGGATTAGCAGTATACGCATTGCATCCTCCCTCCTTATAACATCATTAACAGCTTAGCAGCTACTTAACGGGAGAGTCAATGAAAAACGGGCGGCGAGAACTCTTTCTCGCCGCCCGTTTAGTCGCAGAGCTTCCGGGTTTACGTGGCAGATGCAATAAGGTTAGACAGATGCTTTTTTATTTCCATTCGAACTGATGTGCTATCCAACCAGGGGAGAGAACCCAGCAATTGGTCGGATATCTCCACAATAGTATCTCTCGCGGCTGCGGCAACCAATGGAGCTACATCGACGATCTCGCTTTCCACCACTATCATTTGCTTTTGGGCTCGAGAATGCCCTAGCTGGAGGGATATCACTTCGTTGTTACGTCGAAACTCGGTAACGTTAGGTTCGGGGATTCGCAATACTTCTTCGTATCCAGCCGCCTCAAGTACGTTAGAAAGCTTCTCTGCAAAGATATCCGCCAGATAGGTGTCCAGGGAGCATTCGAATCTATCCGACACGGTTCGTCTCCATTTCCGAAATTTTTTCCGAAACAGCAGCTTTTCTAGTGCCAATGCCACCCTTCTTGAAAATGGGTACCAGGATTATGGGAGCTAGGACTGTGGTGATGAAGGTCATCATGATTGAAACGCCGAAGATATCGCCCTGGATGACCCCCCGGCTTAGCCCAACTCCGGCTACGATCAGCGCTACCTCGCCTCGGGGCATCATGCCGACACCGATGCGGCCTGCTCCCCACTTATTGAACCCAACCGCCAAAGCCGGAAATCCGCTGCCGGCCACCTTCCCGATAACTGCAAGGATGCTAATCACGAGCCCAAACACCAGTACCGGCCCCATAGCACTGAAATCCACCAGCATTCCCATCACTACGAAGAATATCGGCACAAAACCGTGGTAAACCGACTCCATCGGCTCTCTTAGAGCTTCCGCTATCTCCGTCCTGGATAGGGCTAACCCTATCGTGTAGGCCCCTATGATCATCGCAAGCCCGAACATCTCTGCCAGCGCTGCCGATAGAAAAGCCAATCCCAACGCTAGCGTTAACGCCGCCCCATTCGAATTGAAGCTAGACAGAAACCGGCTGATCGGCTTTGATAGTAAAATTCCAATTGCCATCAGCCCCAGCCAGAACCCCATCGCCTTCCCGCCTACCACCGCGAGGTTACCAAGGCTCACATCCCCGCTGGCACCGAGGCTCACCACTATCGCCAGGATAATGATCCCCAGCACGTCGTCGATCACGGCTCCGGCCAGTATCGTCACACCCTCAGGGGTATCCAGCTTCCGTATGTCCCCGAGCACTCTCGCCGTGATCCCTACGCTCGTCGCCGTCATGATTGCCCCCATGAACAGCGCCACGGGGTCTAACGGCCCGCTCGCGAGCCCGAACGCCACCGTCGCAAGGTCGCCAAACAGGAACGGTAGGATAACACCACCCATGGCGGTCACAAACGCCGGTCCGCTGTACTTAAAGAACAGGTTGAAGTCTGTCTCGAGCCCAGCAAAAAAGAGCAGGATCACTGCCCCTATCTGCGCCACCGCCCACAGCTCTGTCGACACCGGGATCACCGATACCTGCCCGGCCTCCGCATGGTGAGCGAAAAGGGCGCCTATCAGCGGTAGTTCCATCCCTCCGAGGGCATATGGCCCTATCAACACCCCAGCCAGCAGCTCCCCAAGCACGCTCGGCTGTTTCAGCCACCTCTCGAATAGCTCGCCTCCCAGTTTCGCCGCTACCAGGATCACCGATAATTGCAGTACTAAATGGGCCACTATCTCCGTGATGTTCGCTCCTTCCAATGCCTACTCCCCCCTTAAGATCACGGTGGTACCAGCCACCGAAGTACGTGAGAAAGATCGTTGGGTAACCCTTGGTCTATGTTTAAACACTCTAGGGGATCTGGATACCGAGAGTCTCCAGATCATCTAAAGTGCAAGGCACCAGTTTCATGCCAAAGACGCGAGCGAAGCTCTGGATCAGGAGAGGTTGAACCTCTTCCACTGGGATGTGACGTCCTAACAATCTAGAGAGCGATGTTACTCCCTTGTCAGTTATCCCGCACGGGTTGATCAGTCGAAAGTGCCTCATATTGGGACAAACGTTCAGGGCAAAACCGTGGGTTGTGACGCCTCCGGATACGGCTACCCCGATGGCAGCCACCTTCTCATCACCCACCCACACGCCGATATAGCTTCGATCCTGCCTCCCTTCGATGTCGAAGTGCTGTAGGCAGTCGATGATCACCTTTTCAAGATTATGGACGTAATCAGAGGCTCCCATTCTCAGAGATCGCAGATTCAAGATCGGGTAGCCCACTATCTGCCCGGGACCATGATATGTGACATCACCTCCCCGGGTACTTTCGTAGAGGGCAACCCCTTCTTGGCGCAACAGTTCTTGGGAGACTAGTATGTTTCCCCGGTTGGCTCTGCGTCCAAGAGTGAGCACGGGCGGATGTTGAAGGATGATCAGCGAATCTGAGATCACATCCGATTGCCGCGCTTCCGCTACGGCCCGCTGCAATCGGAATGCCTTGCCATATTCAACAAGGCCCATCTCAAAGAGGCGACAATATCTATCCACGACTCTCCATTGAGTCGTTCCGCTTTTATTAGAAACGCTAGGCTGCAATAATCGATTAGCCCGATGTCCTGCGGTTACGACTGCTAGGATTCTACCTTCCATAGGCTTTTTGTCAACCGTTTGCGGGCAGATGGTATACTTTCAAAGGCATTAGCTATCAGCTTACAGCAATCAGGATTCAATATCCTTAGTGATCTGATTGCTGAAAGCTGGCTGCTGATGGCTGACCGCTGATAGCTAGAGATGGAGAAGCGCATGCTTACAGACATCGCCGTTGAAGAGGCCCTGGATATCGTGCTGAAATCGGTGTCCTGCCTTGGTGATGAGACTAGATGTATTCTCGACTGCTTAGGCTTAGTCCTAGCCGAAGACATCTCTGCTGACATGAATGTGCCTCCCTTCGATAACTCCGCTATGGATGGGTATGCTGTGATCGCCGCCGATACTCAGGAGGCCTCGCGAGATAACCCCGTTACCCTCCGAGTGATCGCCGATCTACCCGCGGGATATCCACAATCATTATCGGTGCGTCGGGGAGAGGCTGTGCGTATCATGACCGGAGCACCTATGCCTGATGGTGCCGACGCGGTGGCTAGGATTGAGGATGTTGAAAGGGGAGCAGACACCGTGCTGCTCTTCAAACCGCTCGCTCCTGGGGATGATATGCGTTATGCGGGTGAAGATGTAAAAAAGGGCGACATAGTATTAACCAAAGGAACTGTGGTGCGCCCGAGTGAGATCGGTATGTTGGCAACACTCGGCCGCAAAGAGGCGCGAGTGATTCGAGCGCCTAGGATAGCTGTTTTAACCACCGGTGACGAATTGGTAGGGCCGGATGAGCCGGTAACTCCGGGTAAGATCAGGAACAGCAATTTGTATAGCCTCTCTGCCCAGGTAGCCGCATGTGGGGCGGTTCCGGTCCCCCTTGGTGTAGCCCGTGACTCTGCTGGGGAGTTGCAAGACAAAATCCGGGATGGGATCGAGGATGCCGACATATTGATCACATCCGGCGGAGTATCCGTCGGTGACTATGACATGGTTAAAACGGTGCTCGCGCGTTTGGGCGAGATCCTGTTCTGGAGGGTGAGGATGAGGCCGGGCGCGCCGGTGGTGTTTGGCCTCCTGAATGGAAAACCAATGTTCGGCCTCCCTGGCAATCCCACAGCCTCCATGGTAGCTTTCGAACAGTTCGTACGCCCGGCTGCTCTGAAGATGGCAGGCCGCACCCGGCTTCGCAGGCGAGAGGTAGAAGCAACGGTAGAGGGTACAGTGAAGAACCGTACCGGCTTCCGTAACTTCATCCGATCCTTTGCTGAGGAGAGAGATGGTCGGTGGTTCGTGCGGTTGGCAGGCGCTCAGGGGTCAGCGATGCTCCGCACGATGATCCAATCGAACGCGCTGCTAGTGGTGCCGGAGACAAAGGCAATACTCCAACAGGGCGATCGGGCTCGCGTCCAACTTTTAGATTTCCCTGAAGTGTAATAACAGACTAATATGCCCAGGAGGCTGCCTCTCCCTGGCGGACCTGACACCGCGCCCGCTCGCATCACGCGGGTACCCCCAATAATTTACCTATTTATGCGAGGGGCAATACGATCGAGGCTGGAGGTATCGATGAGCGAACTAACCCATTTCGACGATAGTGGTCGAGCTCGAATGGTTGACGTGACCGAAAAGAGCGAGACGGTTAGAGTTGCCACAGCGC
>JBMNNU010000147.1:0-7915 GCA_050942695.1 Chloroflexota bacterium | reverse complement strand
GGCCGCCACGATGGCCAAGAATCGCCTGAATCAAGGCTTTGGAATCCAGCGTCACGGAGAGACTATAGCAATGGTTGGAAAGTGGCATCGAAAGTTATGCAAATCGCGGGTAAGCAATTGGCCAGCCGGAACCGTTGCGTGGCTTCCCAGCTTATCTCCCAGCTCGATAGGCCTCCAGGTGAGGCCATACGTTGGGGTCTTCCTGGCCCAGCCGCCAGGCTCCAACCCCACCAACCCCATATCGGCGGGCGATCTCGAGTCGGGCTGCGGCGCTTCTCGCATCTTCCAACCAGACCACGTGCTGCGCAATCGGCACAGGCGTCGCGGTCGGAAGGGGAGTCGCCGTAGGCTCGGGGGTCGCTGTTGGCCCGGTAGGCTTGGATGGAGGCAGGAATGGGCACACCTCCGGGGTTCGAACGACGATGTCGTTCTGGAGGGGCGGAACACCCGGCATCGGTGGCACGATGTCCCCCGCCTTCTCAGTGTAAGAGAATGTGGCCGAAAGGGTGACCTGGTCCGTGGTGATCTCAGTTCCATACTGCCTAGCCAGGGTTTCAGCCTGAGGGTACAGCAGCGCTTTTGCTTCCCCACCCACTGTTGTATTCCAATCGTAGCCGTAGAAGGCGAGTCCGAGGAGGACTTTCGAGGGGGGAATCTGGCTCACAGCGTACGAAGCAACCCTATCGACCCAACGTTGGGGAGCAATTGAGCCTGGAGGGCCGTTAGCCCAACTGTAGTCGTAGGTCATCAACAGGATGAAATCGGCATGCTTGCCCAGCGCTGCGTAGTCGTACGGTCCAGCCCATCCGGTTCGGACATCCGATGCCTTTGCTGGGATCGCCAAGGTCAGGATCTTACCCTGCTTGTGGAGTGCATCCGCCAACCTGGCTACGAATTCGGAGTAGGCGTCCCGGTCATCCGGGTCGATACCCTCCAGGTCAAGGTCGAAGCCCGGATACTCCATCTCGACGACGTACCGCACGATCTCGTTCAGGAAACGATCGGAAATGGCAGGATTGGTGAGCAAGCGATGGTTTAGCCAGTCGGATGACGTGAGCAACGATGGCAGCACCTTCACCCCACGCTCGTCGGCGAAAGCGATCAGCGTCCGGTCATCCCGACTCCCGATCCCACCGCAGCTATCGACCGTGACCCATTGGGCGACGACAAAGTCGATATCAACCGCATGCCTCTGGAACGAGGCCCACGAGGTGGGGTCGTAGGGAACGTAGTAGCCGAGGACTACTCGCCTCCCCGAACCATCCGCTCCATCAACCTTAGAGTCGGGGCGCCTCTCTTCCAAATTATGATCTGTAGCGGCTACAGTGGGTTTTGGTGTCGCCGAGACGATCGTTGGTATAGACCTCTCGCCCACTACGGATGTGATTATGCTTGCGACTCCCAGATCAGATAAGCCGGTCACGCTTCTCAAGACGAGAAAACCAATCGTGACTAACATTGTGGCGAAGGCAAAGAACGACCAGAGCATCCAGAATCGGCAGTTCATGCACCTATCCTCACAAGCGGCAGCCACATATCCGGCTTATCGATCCCTATCACGCGTAAGGGAAACGGGGAATGACCTTGCGCGATACTACCTATATATCAAAGTTAGTATCAAGTTGTTAATGATGTTGTAGCCCGCTCACCAACCAGCAATACGGGGCGCTTTACCTTTCTGAGGACTTCATCGCTGACGCTTCCCAGCATCAAACTTTTAACACCCCCCAACCCCCTTCGGCCGATCGCTACCAGATCGTAATCACTCGATTGCACTCTCTCAGACACGACATCGGATGGCCGGCCTTCTGCCAGCACTGTCTCATGCGCAACCCCGGCTCGCCGGAATAGCTCGGCGGCATCCGCTAGAATGCTTGATCCCCTCTCTCGGAATGCAGCCCTCAATTTGCGTTTCGCCACTTCGGTGGTCGCTTCTCCCAACTCGGTCGGGTCGAGAACGTGAATAATCGTGACCTCGGCATCAAATGCGCTAGCCAGGTCGACGATAATCTCAACAGCGCGACGTGAATGCTCGGACCCGTCGATCGCAACCAGGATTTTTCGGATCGTGTCGGGGGCGTTCCCGATCACGACCAACACCGGGCAGGAGGACTCCTCGGCTACCTTCTTCGCGACGCTCCCAAGCACCAACCCAGCCACACCGCCCATCCCTCGGTGCCCCATAACCACCAGGTCAACCCCAGCGCGCCTGACGGCCTCCACAACTTGCGTGGCAGGGTCGCCGATTTCGACCTGAGATTCGGCGGCAACCCCGAGCGCTTCAACTATCTCGGCGCCCTCTTCGGCAATGGGAACAAAATCCCTCTCTTGCGCCTCCCTGATGAACATCCCCGTCGGGGCTACAATCAAAGGCGCGATTTCGCCGACAGTGAGCACTGTAACGTTTGCTCCTAGTTGCTTGGCCAATCGTCCGGCCATCAACGCGGCTTCCCTCGCGGGCCCAGATCCATCGTACCCAACTAGCAGCTTCTTCATCTCGTTCCCTTTCCCATTAGAGCGCCCGAACTCATTAACCTGCGCGTAGCTCGCGATGAAGCGTGACCAGGACTCCCACGAGGCTACACGTAGCCTGAAGGTTGCGGCTACATCCCTATGCCAATTTGCCCGATGCACCAGTAGGCAAGCGGGTATAAGTCCCTAAGGCTGGTGTTTAGATTCCGGTCCTCTTTATGCGGCTGCAGGATTGTACTTTGCCCTCACGATAAGCACAGGGCATCGTGCGTGCCGTATTACCTGGTCGCTCACACCTCCAAGAAGGATACTCTCGGAGGGATCGAGGCCCCGGCTACCCATAACGATAAGGTCAAATTTCCCCTGGACAGCCGTCAGCATTATCACATCTGCCGGCCTCCCCTCTCGCAACTCGATTGTGACCGGAACTCCCACATCTGCAAAGCTCTGCCGTGCCGACTCTAGAATACCCTTACCGGTATCGAAAAGCTCCCGTTTCAGCGCTTCATCGGCCATTTCCAAAAATCGAGCCGGAAGCCGGGGTAGCTGTACGACATTGAGAAGTGTAACCTTTGCCCCAAGCGCCTGTGCCAGTTCTGCTGCGTACCGGCCGGCCTCTTGCGCCTCCACAGAGCCATCGGTGGGAACCAGGATCTTCATGATCAGCTTCGACTTCTTCTGCCCTCTGGCCACTGTAAGTTCCTTTCTATACAGTTGAGCAAACTGCTGTTGCCAGCGTGCCAGCACGAACTGTACCTCCACGAATTTTATGGTCTGTTCATTTTGGTTAACCGATATTTTCACCTGTAAACAGTAAGATTTAATCACGATGATCGAGATTCGCCCAACCGTAAGCGCTCAGATCGAACAGTGGCAAAGCAGCCGGCCGGTGCAGGGACGCCGCTTTGAGCAATCGCGCCTCGTCTTGTGGGTGAAGCTCTCCTCACCCTTGCATCCGGGTGAGCCTTTGAGCAACTCAATGAAAGATCTCCGGCTGGTTTCAAGATGGTGGACGGGTACACCCCCACCAGGATTGATCGAGGAGAGCTGAGGTTACAGGGACTAGGAGGAAGATCATGCCAGTGACAGAAGAGAAGATACTGCTAACACAAGAAGGTTGGCGAAAACTGCACGAAGAACTGGCAGCGTTGCGAAAACAGCGCGGGTTAGAATTGAGTGAACATATGGAGACAGGCCATACTGGAGATTGGCTGGAATCTGCTGCCCAATATGTAAACAGTAACATGGCCACCCTCAGCCGTCGCATTACGCAGATTGAGGAGGTTCTCCATCGTTCGGTCCCCGTCGGGCCAGCCGACCGGGAACCGGGTGTTGTAGGTGTAGGATCGAAGGTGGTCGTGCAATGGGAGGATGGGGAGAGAGAGGACTTCATTCTCGTAGGTCCGCCGGAGGTGGACACCTCGGCAGGTAAGATTTCTTACGAGGCTCCCGTAGGGCGAGCGTTGATGGGAAACCGTGCGGGCATGTGGGTGGATGTTGAGACTCCCGGAGGCTCCTGTCGCTTGCAGATCATTACTGTGGTATAGGAGCGACCACTCAAACGAGTGTTGTTCGATCCGTAGATGCTCACTAGAAATGAGGTGCGAGAAGGTATGGAGCCGAAACGGCTTGGTGTTCTTTGTTGTGCCAACTGTGGCCTCGAAATCGTCGGTGAACCGGTCTTGGTTAAAGGAAATGCTTATTGTTGCGGCGGTTGTGCCCACGGAGGCCCATGCTATTGCTCCTACGACCCCCCAGAAGTTGACTCGTTGTTGCCGTTGCGGCACCAGGATGGAATATCCAACTGCAGGCAGAAGCTCGACAGCAAAATGGCAACCAGAGACAGGAGCAGCGCCTGAGTCAGGCTTGTTAGGTCGCTTGAGTGGAGGTCTGTGTGAAGAAATACACTACTGATGAGATACTAAAGGCGAGCGGCGCTCGGCCTGAAGAGCTAGCCGAACTCAAGGCCGATGGTCTACTCGTACCTCATCGGCCTTGGCGGCTGCTTCAAGCGAGAGAGGAATACTACACCGCCGACCAGCTTGAGGTGCTAAAGCATTTCGTTTCGAGTCGACGCATCATCGAGGCTAGCCGTCGACGCAACTTTCGCACGCCCACGAAAGAATCGCCGCCTGACGGTGCAGCATGACTTGAGAATAACCCCACACAACCGAATCGAGACAACTATTCCGCCATCCATCAATGCATAGCGATCGGGGAGGTTCGGCATGCAGCTTTTGCAGAAAGTGCTCTTTACCCCCGAAGGGAAGGAGGAGCTTGCCCTCGAGATCGCCTGCCTCGAGCAGGTTCGTCGAGATATCCTGAACGATGCAGAAAGCATGGTGAACGGGAACAACCGCAGCGCGCGCTTTGAGTTAGTAGCAGTGGACTTACAGATCTCCCGCCTGAAGGAAGTGCTGTCCAAAGGCGCGGTCACCGATCAAACGGGATTGGTCGTGGCGGTGGGCAGCGAGGTGACGGTCACGAGTGAAGATGGGGAGGAGACATTCACCATCGGAGGCCCCCTGGCTGCCAGCCCTCGCACACGCTGCATATCCTACGAATCGCCTCTAGCCCAAGCTTTATTGGGGCGGGAGTTGGGGGAGACGGTGGAGGTATCAACAGTCGGTTGCGTCAGCCGACTCAAAATCGTGGCAATCAGGAGAGGGCGACCGGGCTCGGGTGGGTGCTAATTTTGCTTCCTGAAGCGGTAGCCCACCCCTCGCTCTGTCAGGATATACCGGGGCTGCTCGGGGTCATCCTCGAGTTTGCGGCGTAGCCGCCGAATATAAACCCTCAGGTAATCTATCTCGTCAAGGTACTCACGACCCCACACCTTGGCAAGAAGGGTTTCGTGCGGCAATAATCGCCCCGCATTCCGTACTAAGTGATAGAGCAGCTTGTACTCGATAGGTGTGAGCGGGACGATATTACCCCTCAACCGAACCTGCCTGGCGGCAAAGTCCACCGATAGATCTCCACACACGAAAGAAGGAGCCCGGCTAACAGGTTGGGGCATGTCCAACCTACGGAGAACCGCCTTCACCCGAGCCAACAGCTCCAAATGGTCGAACGGCTTGGTGATATAATCATCCGCCCCTAACTCCAGCCCCTTCACCTTATCAAGGACACCATCCTTAGCTGTCAACATGATCACCGGAACGTCCGAGAACTCGCGGATCCGGCGAAGCGTCTCGTATCCATCTATCCCCGGCATTGCGATATCCAACAGCACCAAATCTGGGCGTTCCATCTCCGCCAGCTCAAGTGCTTGCTCACCATCGTATGCGCCCACAATGTCGGTCTCTCGCCATTGGAGGTTGAAGCTCAGCGTGACAGCTTCCACCACCTCTGGAGCGTCATCTACCACTAGGATCTTCATCTACTCCTCCTCATCTAGGGGCTCCTTCGGCAGCGAGAAGAAAAAAGTAGCCCCTTTTTCCACTTCACTCTCTACCCAAATCTTACCACCGTGAGCTTCGACGATCCCCTTGGCGATCGGCAATCCCAATCCCGCACCAATGTTGTGACTTGGCGAACTGGTACGAGATGTATAAAACTGCTCGAACAGGTGGGTTTGAACTTCAGGCGATATCCCCGGCCCCGTATCCGCAACCCCGATTGTGACCCTATCTTCCGACTCAGCCACTGTGACTCGAATTGTCGCCCTCTCCGGGGAATACTTATTGGCATTGGATAGCAGGTTCAACACAACCTGTTCTAATCGACGGTTGTCACCCATAACCCTAGGGGCTGGAGATGGCATCTCCAACTCCAGCTTCTGCTCCTTCTCGTCTAGGAGAGGTCTCATCAACGCAGTAGCTCCACCGATCAGTTCGCCCATATCTAGATAACGCCATTGTAACTCAGCCCGACCGCTGCGGAGCCGAACCAGATCTAGAATATCAGTGACCAATAAATGCATCCGGTCGGCGCTCTGCTTAATATTGCGGAGCAGACGCTCTCGCATCACGGGGTCTGGGTCGCTATCCAGCAGCAACCCCACACAGGTGCGTATCAAAGTGAGCGGAGTCCGAAGCTCGTGAGACACTGTGGAGAGAAGATCGCTCCGGAGTCTCTCAACTTCCTGGCGCTCAGCCGCCACCTGGGCGCGAGCCGCTTCTATCGAAAGCTCGCCCTTCGGATCGGCCATCATTTCATTGCCATCAGTGGTCGTCAAAGCGACTTCGCCCTCCCCAAAACGTAGTTAATAACAGTATACCAGCCCTCAGTTGCTGTGTAGTCAATCTCATAGCCAGGGATGGTTCACGCAAACAGTCAGATCGTGTAACAGTCCAATGCTGTAGCGTCGGGCCTTGTGCCCGACGTGGTGCCTCGTCGGGGACGAGCCCCGACGCTATGTGACTCGTGTCGTGAACCATGCCCATAGCCAGGGTGTTTGGTACCTTTCCTGCTTGTGAAGCCTGGAGCGCATCAATGCCGGCCAGGGAGGGAATAGTGGAATGGCTGAAGATAAGCCGGTTTATCGCGTCGGCATCTCTGGCTCCTATGGGGGCATGAACCTGGGTGACGAGGCCATCCTCCAGGTTATCGTACGGCAGTTGCGCGGTTCACTGCCCGTGGAGATCACCGTTTTTACCCGCAACCCGGATGATACTCTCGGACGGCATCAGGTAGAGCGCGCCGTGCCGGTTCGAGAGCTATCCCGGCAGGAGATCTTGCCCGAGATCGAGCGGTTAGACCTGTTCATCTTCGGTGGTGGAGGGATACTCTTCGACTCCGACGTCAGGAACTACCTTCGGGAGGTGTTCCTCGCACACGATGTGGGGGTTCCCGTAATGGTGTACGCCATCGGCGCGGGGCCGCTCAAGGAATCGTCAAACCAGGCCCTGGTGCGGGATGCCCTTTGCCGAGCAGCCGTCGTCACAGTACGAGATCGCGAAGCTTATAAGGTGCTGGAGGAGGCCGGTGTCCACCGTGACATCGCAATCACCGCCGATCCGGCCTACCTGCTCGAGCCGGAACCGCTACCAAAAGGTCTCCTTGAACGCGAGGGGCTGGGAAAGAAACAACGATTGGTGGGCATATCGGTGCGAGAGCCGGGCCCGGCAGCCCCAGATATTAGCGAAGAGCACTACCACGCAATCCTGGCAAATGCAGCGGATTACGTCGTCGACCGACTGGATGCCGACCTGGTGTTCGTGCCGATGGAGCCTCGCACGCTGGATCTCCAGCACTCCCACGCCATCATCTCGAGGATGGCTTACGCCAGGCGAGCAACGGTGCTAAAGGGGGATTATACCTCCGGCCAGATACTCTCCCTGGTCGGTCGTTTCGAGTTCGCCCTCGGGATGCGGCTGCATTTCCTGATGTTCGCAGCGATGCAGCGCGTCCCCTTCGTAGCCTTGCCCTATGCGGGCAAGGTGCTGGGGCTGGTAAGTCAATTGGGGATGGATCACATGCCTTTCCAAAGGCTCCCCCT